>NZ_JBQKUH010000043.1:0-38032 GCF_054968485.1 Leisingera sp. G5_S3_59_S7 | reverse complement strand
GCCGTCCGAAACCAGCCACAGCCGGTCCGCCACCAGGCTCAGCAGGTGCATGTCGTGGCTGACCAGGATAACCGCGCCGGAATAGGCGGTGAGGGCCTCCACCAGCGCCTCGCGGCTTTCGATGTCCAGGTGGTTGGTCGGCTCGTCAAGGATCAGCATATGCGGCGCGTCGATGGTGGCGATCAGCAGGCTGAGCCGCGCCTTCTGGCCGCCGGACAGCCGCCCGACCTCGGTTTCCACCTGTGCGGCGCCAAGGCCGAAGCCCGCCAGCCGGGCGCGCCATTTCGCAGGCGCTTCATCCGGGCGCAGGCGGCGCAGGTGGTCCAGCGGGGTTTCATCGACATAAAGTTCATCCACCTGATGCTGGGCGAAATATCCGATGCGCAGCTTGCTGGAACGGGTCATTTTGCCGGCCATCAGCGGCAGCCGGTCGGCCAGCAGTTTCGACAGCGTCGACTTGCCCTGGCCGTTCTTGCCCAAGAGCGCGATGCGGTCGTCCTGATCGATGCGCAGGTTCAAGCGTTTCAGGATCTCAGTTTCGCCATAGCCGGTGATGCCGCCCTCGATATGGATGATCGGCGGGGACATTTCCTCCGGCTCGGGGAAAGTGAAGGCGCGCAGCGCTGCCTCCTGCGGGGTGGTGATCGGCTTCATCTTGGCGATCATCTTGAGGCGCGCCTGCGCCTGCACCGCCTTGGAGGCCTTGGCGCGGAAGCGGTCAACGAAGCTTTGCAGATGGGCGCGGCGGGCCTCCTGCTTTTTCGCCTCGGACTGGGCCGCCAGAATCCGCGCCGCGCGGGTCTCGGCAAATGTGTCGTACGGGCCCTGGTAAAGGGTGAGCTTCTTGTCCTCCAGATGCAGAATCGCACCCACCGCCCGGTTCAGCAGGCCGCGGTCATGGCTGACGATCAGCACCGTGTGCGGGTATTTTGCCAGATAGCTTTCCAGCCACAGCGCGCCTTCGAGGTCCAGATAGTTGGTCGGCTCGTCCAGCAACAGCAGGTCGGGCTGGGCAAACAGCACTGCCGCCAGTGCCACCCGCATCCGCCAGCCGCCGGAGAAATCGGAGCAGGGGCGTTTCTGGTCGGCGTCGTCAAACCCCAGGCCCTTGAGGATCGAGGCAGCCCGCGCCTCTGCCGACCAGGCATCAATGTCGGACAAACGGGTCTGGATTTCAGCGATCCGCGCCGGGTCGCTGGCGCTGTCAGCTTCGGCCAGAAGGGCTGCGCGTTCTGTGTCGGCGGCCAGCACCGTATCGGTCAGCGAAACATCGGAGGACGGCACCTCCTGCGCGACACCGCCGATGCGGGCCTTGAACGGCAGGGAGATGCTGCCGCCCTCCAGCGCCAGCTCACCCCGGATCAGGCGGAACAGGGTGGTCTTGCCGGTGCCGTTGCGCCCGACCAGGCCAACCTTGTGGCCGGTGGGAATGGTGGCGGATGCGCTGTCGATGAGCGGGCGGCCCTCGACCGAATAGGTGATGTCCTGAATGCGTAACATGATCAGCGGTGTGGCGCAGGTGCCGGAGGCTGTCAATCGGCCTGCCGCCTTACTCTTGATGAAAATACCCTCGCAGGAGGCACGCGCGGTTTCGCACGCCTCGAAAACGGCTTCCCAAGCGCGTTCAGCCATGTTACGCGGCGCGCGGAGTTTCCGGCCCGGGGATACGCCCTGCGGCCCATCAATCAGGAGAATGCCAAATGGCTCTGGAACGCACTTTCTCGATCATCAAGCCCGATGCAACCCGCCGCAACCTGACCGGCAAAATCAACGCCAAGTTCGAAGAAGCCGGCCTGCGCATCGTGGCGCAGAAGCGCATCCACATGACCAAGGAACAGGCAGGCAAGTTCTACGAAGTGCACGCTGAGCGTCCGTTCTACGACGAACTGTGCGAGTTCATGTCCTCCGCTCCGGTTGTTGTGCAGGTGCTGGAAGGCGAAAACGCCATTGCCAAGAACCGCGAAGTGATGGGCGCCACCAACCCGGCAGACGCAGCACCCGGCACCATCCGCGCCGAGTTCGCTGAATCGGTTGGCGAAAACTCCGTCCACGGTTCCGACGCTCCGGAAACCGCAGCCGTTGAGATCGCCTACTTCTTCTCCGGCATCGAGCTGGTCGGCTGATCACCCGGTTAGCGGGACAAAAATTGAAGGGGCTGCAGCGTTAGGCTTGCAGCCCCTTTTACATGGGTCGAGTTTTTCATGGGTCGAGGAACCGGTTCAGCGGGTGCTGCCGGATAACAGGCTGTTGCTGCTCGGGGCCCGTCCTGCTCCTGGCGTAGGAAAGCGAGCGGCCGAACTCGCGCGGCGCAGTCAGTTTCGAGAATGCCCGGCGCCCAAGGCGCTTGGGCAGGGGCTCACCCCTTGAGGCGGAGTCCTCCAAGTCGCGGCGCAGCAGCTCTGTGTTGCGGGTGTTCGACTTCCAGGCAACGTCGAACAGGTCACCCACCAGTGGCACAGAACCGATGACGGCGTCGATGCCGGTATTCGCCGCCATCCGGGCCAGCGTGCCGGTGGAGGCGCCCAGCTGGTAGCCGGAGTACAGAATGTAGCCCGCCGGCGCCAGTGCCAGGGCATCGCCGATACCGGGCACCAGACCTGCGATGCTGTCCCAGCCGACCCTCAGGCCGATACCGGGAATGCGGAACGCCCGGTCCATGCGCTGCGCCAGGCGCTCCAGCGATTGCAGCTTGGCCTCATGGTGTTGCGGCAGATCAGGCATGGCTCGGTGTCCTTGCGATGACCCAGACTGCGTGCACGATGCCAGGGATGTAACCCAGGAGGGTCAGCAGAATGTTCAGCCAGAAGTGCTTGCCAAGCCCAACCTGGAGAAAAACGCCAAGCGGGGGCAGTAGTACTGCGAATATGATGCGGATCAGGTCCATGCCGGTACTCCTTCTGTTGCACGCATTGCTGTATGGTTAACGGCTGAACCCGGAAAAAGTTGCATAGGAACCGGCGCTGCGGCTGACAGCTGTCATTTCACGGCGGGCGCGGACAGGGGGCGGCGCGCGCTGCGGCGCCGTTTACAGGGGCTTCAGGTCAGCAGGCACGGCGCGGACGCCGATGGCGTCCAGCTCCGCCAGCAGTTTCGAGCTGTGCTGTGGCCGGGTTTCAGCCTTGATCGCGTCAAAGCGTTTACGCAGCTCTTCCTTTTCCTTGCCCTTGCAATCATTCCAGGGGCGGCCCTGCAGTGCCATCACCAGAACGTAATAGCCGATGAAATGCGGCCGGGTGCCTGTTTCCAGCAGCCGGGCATAGGCCGCATCGGCACCTATGGCGCGCAGGTCTTCAGCCGAGGTGATACCGGCCCGGTGGCAGGCTTCCTCGTAAGCGGGGCCAAGATTGCGGATGGAGGAAATGGCTGTGTTCATGGTTTGTTTCTATCCGCTGAGGGCGCAGTTGTCACGCCGGAAACTGCCATATTCGTTAACCGCGCAGATGCGCCCTGACGCTGGGTCCTTTGCCGCGCTGCCCGATTGACAGTCGCAAATCCGCCAGAAAGCCTTGCGGTCAAGGCAAGCGGAACCGGTGGGAGAGCGGCGATGAAGGAAAGCCAGCAAGCAACTGTGAATGTGGAGGGTTTTGATCTGGCGAACCCGCCGGAGGGGTTTGCGGAGGATCCCTTTCCCTATTACGACGCTCTGCTGCGCGATGCGCCGGTGCTGCCGCAGCCGGACGGGTCGCTGCTGGTAAGCCGCCATGCTGATCTGGACCGGATTTACCGCGACACCACGTTGTTTTCTTCGGACAAGAAGAAGGTGTTTGCCCCCAAATACGGCGCAGGCTCGCCGCTGTTCGAGCACCACACCACCTCGCTGGTGTTCTCCGACCCGCCGCTGCACACGCGGGTGCGCAAGATCATGACCTCAGCCCTGACCCCGCGGGCGATTGCCAAGATGGAGCCGGGGCTGATAGAAACGGTGGATCATCTGCTGGAGGCGATGGCGGGCAAAGAGCAAGCGGATCTGATCGGCGATTTTGCCGCCTCCATCCCGATCCAGATCATCGGCAACCTGCTGGATGTGCCAATGGCGGAGCGTCGGCCGCTGCGCGACTGGTCGCTGGCCATCCTGGGTGCGCTGGAGCCTGTATTGAGCGCTGAGCAACTGGCCGCCGGGCACCGGGCGGTGGAGGAGTTCAAGGACTACCTTAGCGGTTTGATTGCCCGACGCCGGGCCTGCCCCGGCGATATCGAAACAGATGTGCTGACGCGGCTGATCCGCGGCGAGGGGGCCGAGGGCACGCTGAGCGAGATCGAACTGATCCAGAACTGCATTTTCATCCTGAATGCGGGTCACGAGACCACCACCAACCTGATCGGCAACGGGCTGGCACTGCTGCATGACTTCCCAGAGCAGAAGCAGCGGCTGCTGGAGGCGCCGGAGCTGATCAAACCCGCGATTGAAGAGATGCTTCGGTTCCGCTCACCCAATCAGCTGGGCAACCGGGAAACCACCGCAGAGGTGGAAATTGGCGGCCACCGGGTGGCGGCGGGAACCAATCTGCATCTGGTGATCGGCGCTGCCAACCGTGATCCGGAGGTGTTTGAAAAGCCGGCGGTTTTCGATATTTCCCGGAGCCCCAACCGCCATCTTGCCTTTGCCGGCGGCCCGCATGTTTGCGTCGGGCTGACGCTGGCGCGGCTGGAGGGGAAGATCGCAATTGAACGGTTTCTGCGCCGCTTCCTGCACTATCAGTTGCTGCCCGGGCGGGTGCCGGGCGGACGGATCCGGTTCAGGGGCTATGCGGCCCTGCCTGCCAGGGTGCGCTGATTCATTTCCCTTGGGCAGGTGCCTCAATCAGAATAGTCCGGCTTCCTTGGCGGTGAGCGCTGCCTGGGTGCGGTTCTTGGCATCCAGCTTGCGGCACAGGGTGCGCACATGCAGCTTGATGGTCACCTCCTGGAGGTCGAGATCGCGGGCGATTTCCTTGTTCGACTGCCCCCGGCACAGGCCGTTCAGCACTTCCAGTTCCCGCGGGCTGAGCTTCTTGGCCAGCGGGTGGGTGCTGGCCGCCGCTTCCTCGCGCATCAGATCGACCGGCACATAGATTTCGCCGGCGCTCATGAAGCGGACCGCGTTCAGAAGCGATTGCGCCCCCATGGTCTTGGGGATGAAGCCGATGGCGCCCGCATCCAGCGCCTCCTGCGCGGTGCGGGCCGGGGCGCTGCCCGAGAGGATGGCCACACCCTTGCCGCCATTGGCCGCCAGCGCCCTGGCCAGCCCGTCGAGCCCCATCATCCCCGGCATGTTGTAGTCGAGCAATACCAGGTCAAACGGGCCCTGGCCGGAAATCTGTTCGATCGCGCCGGACAGATCGGTGGCCAGCGCCACCTCGGCGCCGCCCTCGGACCGGAGGTAGGCGGAGATGGTTTCCCGTACCATGTCGTGATCGTCTGCCAGCAAAATTCGCATGATGCCCCTGGACCTGTTTTTCAACTCACGGTCCCAGTCTACAGCCACAAGTGTTTCAAAACTGTCAACTGGGGATTGCGCGCCCGCCTGGTAATAGGACATCTGTTGCTGCTCCTGTGCGTTTGCCGGAATTTTATTGATATTAGGCCGGCCGGGCGGCGGCCGGTAAGCCAACATTAGGGTGCTGGCGCTACGCTTGCGGCTGGGCACCCTATACGGAAGGTCAGGATCCTATCCTCTGGTGCCGGTTTCCGGGCTGCGCCGATGTGGCATGGTTCCGGGGAAGTCGATGAAGGCATGAGGAGAGCTGGAATGAGAGGAATTATGTCGAGGGCCGCGGTGCTGGCTGCCCTGGTGGTCATGACCTGTGCCGCAGCTGTTTTCGCAGGCGAAGAGCCGCGGGTGCTGCTGTCCGTGCGTATGGACGGCGCGGCAGAGCCGTCGGCGCAGTACACGATCGAGGATCTGCGCGCGCTGGATCCCGTGACCTTTGAGACGGAAACCATCTGGACCACCGGCCCGCAGCAGTTCACCGGCGTGCCGCTGGCGGTTCTGATGGCGCGGATGGGCGTGAGCGGCGGCCTGATGGTGGCGCATGCTGTGAACGACTATTCGGTGGACATCCCGGTGTCGGACGCGGTTGAGGGCGGACCGATTGTTGCCTTTGAACGCAATGGCGCGGAAATGTCACTGCGCAACAAGGGGCCGCTGTGGGTGGTGTACCCCTACGACAGCAACCCGGCCTACAGGACTGAGGAGGTCTATTCGCGCAGCATCTGGCAACTCGACCGCATCGTGATCCAGCCGTGACCGGAGGGCAGGGGGCCGGCTGCTGATGCTTCACGGGTTTCCATCTGTACCGCGCTGGGTTCTGGCGCTGGTGCTGGCCATCGCTGCGGCGCTGGCGGCGCAGTCGGTGCGGCTGGGCCATCAGGTCCTGCAGGAGCTAGACGGGCTGTCGACCGCGGCCACTGACAACATGCAGTGGAACCTGTCCCAGGCCGAGGTGGAGCATCTGAAGCTGCAGACCGCGGTGCTGACGGCGCGCACGCCTGCCGATCTGGCCCGGCTGCGGCGCCAGTTCGACATTTATTACAGCCGGATCGCGACCTTCCGCGAAAGCCCTCTGTTTGCGGACTTGCGCCGCAGCCAGGGCGGGGCGGGGCTGCTGCAGCAGATGCAGGACCGCCTGGACCGGATGGCGGCAGTGGTGGACAGTGGCGATCAGGCGCTCTTGAACGGATTGCCAAAGCTTGAGGCGGAGCTGGAGGCAAACAGCGCCGACGTGCGTGAGCTGGCCTTGTTCGGAGTTGTCCTGCAGGTTGACGATACCAAGGACAAGCGGCTGCAGCTTTTCACTATCCTGTCCCGGCTGGGCTGGGTGGTGCTGGCGTTGGTGCTGGCGCTGGCGCTGGCGGCGCTGATGCTCGGGCGGCTGTACCGCAAGGGGCGTCAGATGGCGATCGAGCGCAGCCGGGCCGCGGCGCGGATGGAGGCAATGATCGCCTCGTCTTTGGACGCGATTCTGGTGGTTGGCGCCGACGGGCGGATCCAAGCCTTCAACGGCGCGGCGGAATCGGTTTTCGGCTACAGCCGCGAAGAGGCGGTCGGCCAGCCGATGGTCAACCTGATCGTGCCGGACCATTTGCAGGAGGCGCACAAGGCCGGGATGAAACGCTTCCTGCAAACCGGCGAAGCGCGGGTTGCGGGCAAGGGGCGGTTGCAGCTTGAGGCGCGGCGCAAATCCGGCGAGCTGTTTCCGGTCGAGCTGTCGGTCTCGGTCAGCCAATCGGGCACCGACATGGTGTTTGTCAGCTTCCTGCGGGACATATCCGAGCGGATCGCAGCGGAAGAGGAGCTTCGGCGCGCCCGCGATGATGCGCTGGCAGGCGAGCGGGCCAAGCACAATCTCCTGACGGTGATGAGCCACGAGATGCGCACGCCGCTGACCGGGGTGCTGGGTGCCATCGACCTGATCGAGGGCACCGGGCCGACACAGGAGCAGCGCCGCTATTTGCAGGCGATGCGGGTTTCGGGCGAGCTGCTGCTTCATCATGTCAATGACGTGCTGGAGCTGTCACGGCTGGAAGCCGGTGCTGACTCGGAAAAACTGCGGATTTTCGATCTGGAAGAGCTGGTCAGCGGCCTGGTTGAGAGCCAGCAGGCCAGTGCCAAGGGCCGGGGGATCGACCTGTCGCTGCACTGCAGCCTGAGTGGGAAACCCGTGGTCGCCGGCCGCCCCCGCGCGGTGCAGCAGGTGCTGTTGAACCTGATCGGCAACGCCTTGAAATTCACCAGAGAAGGCGCGGTGAGCATTGACGTGATGCGTTTGCCGGATGGCGAAACGGTGGAGTTCAGCGTGGCTGATACCGGCCAGGGCATCGCGCCGGAGAACCTTGACCGGATCTTCGAGGATTTCATTACCCTGGATGCCAGCTATGGCCGCAGCAGGGAGGGCACCGGGCTGGGGTTGTCGATCACCAAACGCCTGGTGGAGGCGATGGGCGGCTCCATCACCTGCGAAAGCGAGCCGGGCGAGGGCAGCCTGTTCACCATTGCACTGGCTCTGCCCGCGGCCAAAGCGCCGCCGCGGCAGGCCGAACAGGACCAGCCCCGGAACAAGGGGGCCTGCCGGCTGCTGATCGCGGAGGACAATGACATCAACCGCGAGCTGCTGGCCACCTTGCTAGGCCAGGAGGGGCACCAGGTCACCGCGGTGCCGGGCGGTGCCGAGGCGGTGCAGGCGGCCGGGGAGGGCCGGTTCGACCTTATTCTAATGGACATCAGCATGCCGGAGGTTGATGGGATTGAGGCGCTGCGCCGGATCCGCGCCAGGCAGCTGGCCGAGGGCACCGACATCGTTGCGCTGACCGCCCATGCCGCAGCGGAGGACCATGCCCGCATTCTGGAGGCAGGGTTTGCCGAGGTGCTGACCAAGCCGGTCAACAAGGCGGAACTTGCAGATGTGATTGCCCGCCGGGCCGGCGGCGGGGTCAAGGCGCTGCCCAGAACCGAATCCGATATCCACCAGTTCTTCGAGGCCTTGGGAAAGGATCGGGCGCGCAGCTTCCTGGTTTCCTTCTGTGATGAGGTGAGCCAGTTGCAGGACACGCTTCTGAGCGCTGCGGTGCTGGAGGACCCCCAGCGCAAAGAAGCGCACCGGCTGGCCGGATCGGCAGCAGTGCTGGGGTTGTCGGATCTTCGCAGGGCGATGCTGGCAATTGAAAAGGCGGAGCTGGGAGAGAACCCGCCCTTGGCACCGTTCCAGCAGGCTTGGGCCAGTGCGTCAATGATCCTGGCGCCGCATCTGCATTCCTGACGGTGCGGCAGCCGTTCTTGGCGGAGCATCTGGGAGGAGTGGGGGAGGCTGCCGAATCGGAACGGCTGGGGCAAGCCAAAAGGGGGCAAAGCATCTCTACTTTGACCCCTGTAAATCTGGCTCCGGCGGTAGGGATCGAACCTACGACCAATTGATTAACAGTCTGAGATTGCGAGTAAATCATGGTCCATTTTGGCTCATTCGGGGCGTACGACCCCTTGAAAACATAGCAATATCATCCCGGTAGCACCATCCAGGCCCACCTGGATTAATCGCAAACACTGTACTCGGGACTGTACTTTCCATGACCATATTCAAATTCACCGAGGCCCGTATCAGGGACCTTCCACTTGGCTCGGGCATCCATCGGGATACCGATGTGAAAGGGCTGATGTGCATCTGCCATAAGACCTGCAAGACCTTTTCTGTGCAAAGCGACGTCCGCCGGGAAAAACGGCACGTTCGAACCGTGAGGGTCAAGATCGGACGTGCTGACCATATCCGACTGGCCGAGGCCAGAAATGAGGCCCGAAAACTCATGGCCACGATCCAGTCTGGCGTTGATCCCACGGCGGGGCCGGAGTCCACCGGCATCACGTTGGAACAAGCCCTGAAGGAGCATCTAAAAGAGCGGGAACTTTCCGATGCTACGGTCAGGAATTACCAATACCATATGGACAACTACCTTGGGCGTCTTCGGCGTCGTGCAGTGGCTGACATTACGCGTCAGGACTGCCGAGAGCTTATGGACCAACTCACAAAGCGTCACGGCAAGACTACGGGTGGTTCGGTCATGCGCACCGTTCGAGCTCTTGTGAATACGGCCCGTCGCAATGACGAGACGATTGGGGCAAACCCGGTTGATGCCCTCCGTGTCCCTGCAACCCCGAAGCGGAAAGTCGGGGAACTGGACATGGCCGATTTCTGGTCCACCACCGAAGCTATGTCTCCCTTGATGCGTGACCTGCAACGGACGTTCCTTTTGACGGGTGCACGGAGAACATCTCTGCTTGGTGTGAAATGTGCCGACTTCGACACCGAGGCTGGCGTTCTGACCTTTACCCATATGAAAACAGGTGGAGCTTGGTCCTTCCCAACCGGCCGCTGGTTGACCGAAACCTTGAGGGCCAGAATGAAGGAGGACGAGCCTCTAAACTCGCCCTGGCTTTGGCCGTCACCCGGATCAGCCACAGGCCATGTTGCAGAACCAAAGCGGGCTGGTGTTCCGTCTCCGCACGCACTTCGCCACCATGCTCGGACGATGATGATTGCCGCTGGTGTGCCTTATGCAGAAGGGGCGCTTCTGTTGGGTCAAAGGCTTCCAGGGGCTTCTGGCGGGTATGTGCATCAGACGCATTTGGTTGAAGCCCTTCGTCCCCATTCACAAGCCTTAGAGGATTTGGTTTTGGCCAAGGCAGGCATTGCGTGAATGATGGTACGCCAGCTTAACTCGCTGGCATATCAAGACCTTGCAAGCTGATAACCTGATTTCATCGCTGTCCATTTGGACGCACTTGGATATTGGAGTTATCAGCATGAGCACCCCACACACTGACACCCCTTGGATGACAACCGAGGCCGCCGCCAAATACCTTTCGGTCTCACCTGGCACCATGCACAATTGGCGTAGCAAGGGCACTGGCCCGTCTTACCGGACCGTTGGCCGAATTGTCCGTTATCACCGTGACGACCTGGACGCCTTTATGATGTCGGGGGCAGCGTGATGCGAACGATTACAGTCACACAGCACCGAGACCCGATGCCGGACTATTCCGACGAAGAAGACCGGTACGAGATGGCCAAGATGCTCCTGCAAGAGGCTGAATTGGACAGCACCGATCCGGTTGAGCAGGTGATCGAGGCCAGTTGGGCTGCGGGCTTCAACGGCTTTGACGATGCCTGTCTTCGATTGCTTGCCGAGTTTCTGGGTCTTCTCCCGATTGATTGGATGCAAGACGAGCAGGGGAAAATAACCGTTCAATTCGGCACCGCTTTGGATGCGATCAACTCGAATGCAGACAACGTGAATTTCTGGGAAAACGGATACTTGCGGGACGAAGCCGCAAGACGTGAGCCGAACAGGTGGCGTGTCCATGAGGCGGAACTGGCAAGACAATTCCACCAGCATGTGACCTAAGACCAACGATCCGCTTTGAGGGTGAGGCTAAAGATTTCCCTACGCCAGCGTTCGTTGCGTGCGGGTCAAGTGTTGGTATGCGGGGGAATTTGGGCACGGTATTGTTCTGATCGATAGACCGGATTGCCACAGCCGCCTAGCAGGACAATCCGGTCGATACTTTAGCATATAGGAGGCCTGCCATGCCTGAGAATGAAGATAACGCCCCCAAGCCTTCTGGCACACCATTGAAAGACCTTCTGACGACGAAGGAAGCCGCAGCCTTGACCGGGCATCCGGCAACCACGCTGATGGCCTTCCGCAATCGCCGCAACAACACCAAATACAAGAATGCTGGCCCTGATTACGTAAAGATCGGGACGGCCGTTTTCTATGAGCGTTCTGTGATTGAGGCCTACAACGCCAATCGTGCGGGGGCTTGAAATGGGTGTTCATACCGATGCTTCGCAACTGACGCCCTTGCTGGCCAGTGGATACCAGCTTCTCCCTTTGCATAAGTTCTCGGCCGAAGATGAGATTAAGGGCAAGAAACGCAAACGGGGCAAGTCTCCGATTGATCGCAACTGGATAAAGCGAGCCTATAAATCCCAAGACCAAATCAAGCATATGGAGGCAGGGAATAATGTGGGCGTTCGTCTGCGACCCTTTGAAATGGTCTTGGATGTGGACCCACGGGCATTTCCTGAGGGACAGACCTTGGCGTCCCCAATCAACCCATTTGTCGAACTGGTTCTTTGGACTGGCATGGACCCGGACCTCTATTCGACCGTGGAAACCGGCTCGGGTGGCCTCCACATCTACATGACCAAGCCAGAGGATGTTTCCAACAGAGACAGCCTAAACGATCAGTTCCCCGGCATTGAGTTCAAAACGGTTGGCCGTCAGGTTGTTGCTCCTGGCTCGATCCATCCCGACACCCTGAAAACCTACACATGGAAGGCTGGCACTCCTGAGCTTGATGCTTTCGGTGCTGAGGCTGCACCTAAGGCCCTTGTCGATCTGATCCGAAGACCGTCAGGCAGCGTGGCAACTGGCGGGGGCGAGCACGATCAGGAAGAATTGGCTCAGATGCTTGAACATCTGGACCCAGCCGACTTTTCAGATCACGACGATTGGCTCACTTTGATGCAGGCCTGCCACCATGCAACGGCAGGGGAGGGCCGTCAGGAGTTTGTGGATTGGTGCACACAGGACCCCGCATATGCCGATCACGGGACCCTGATCGGCATCCGATGGGACAGCCTTCACGCCGACAATGACGGAAATCGTATAACTTTCCGCACCCTGCATAAACTTCTGAGAGACGCAGGGGCCGAAGACGCCATTCCGAGAACGCCGGCAGCAGATGATTTCGACGACGACCTGGACCAAACCGGAGTGCCAGCAGGGGCAATAACCACGCCCAAGAGGAAGCCGGTGCATGAAGGTGGTTTGATCGTCAACAAGAAGATCGGCATAGCCCCCGACACAGCGAAGAATGCCCTGAAGGCAATTACCGGCTCCAAGCTCGATCCAAGGTTTGACGAGCTCAAGCAGCGGGTTGTTCTGATGGGTGAATTGCCCTGGGGTGAAGGCTATGGCCGTGTGCTGACTGACAAGTTGCTCTTGTTGGCCCGCACGTTCTTGATGGAACAGCACCAGCGTAAGGACTACCAGCCGTCCAAGGAAAACGTGCAGGACGCAATCACAACGGTTGCCTATTTCTACAAGTTCAATCCGATCTTGGACTATCTGGATAGCCTGACTTGGGATGGGACAAGCCGGGTGAAAGACCTCTTCACTGTTGCCTTTCAATGTGGCCGGGACGAATATACCGAGGCCGTCTCACAATGCTTTATGGTCGGGGCCGTATCTCGTCAAAGGCAACCCGGCTGCAAGCTGGACACGATGCCAGTCATCAAGGGGCCGCAAGGCTCTTTGAAATCTACGGGCATTCGGGACCTGTTTTCCCTGGATTGGTTCAGTGACGCAGAGCTTGGTGATCTGAGGAACAAGGATGCAGCCATGAACCTGGAAGGTGTCTGGGTGCATGAGTTTGCCGAATTGGCCGGTCTTCGGGCAAGTGACATGGACGTTCTCAAGGCGTTCATGTCCCGAGCCACAGACAGGTATCGGACACCCTATGGTCGCAACACCGAAGATCATCAACGCCGTGTTGTTTTTGCGGGCACGGTGAACGAAGGCGGATACCTGAGCGACCCAACGGGTGCTCGGCGTTTCTGGCCGTTGGAAATGGCCTCCGGGTCCAGGGTTGATCTGGGCTGGATTGCCGAGCACCGGGACCAACTCTGGGCCGAAGCTGATGCATTGTTCAAATCGGGCATCGGTCACGTATTGCCCGAGCCTTTGTGGTCGATGGCAGCAGAACGCCAGGCAGATGAAACGGTTGATGATCCTTGGGTTGATAAGCTGGCTGTCATGCTCAGCTATCGGCAAACGGAACGGCAGGCCTTTGAGACTGGCACGGGTGATTATGCCGAAGAAATGATCGATGGGAAGCGGGTTGCCTCACCGTTGCGTGAGCCTCCCCCCGCCGACAAGGTGCATACCCAGGACCTGCTCAGCTATCTCGGCTTGGAAAGCGACCGGCAGAATAAGGGCCATGCGCAGCGTTTGCGGCGTTCTATGGAAACCCTGGGCTGGAAGCACAGACGGGGCGTCAGGTTGGGTGGCCGTGTTTCGGCAGGGTATGTCCGAGCCGATGAGTGACGTTCTGGCAATCGGAGCGTATCAATTCGGTCACGGCGTTGACGGTCGTTGATCTTTGTTGACCTGAGGCGTCGCTTCTAAGGCCTTGTTTCGGAACACTTGTTGACGATGTTGATCATGTTGATCTTAAAGCAATATATCTTGGTAGAATAAGCCGATTAGGCATAGGTCACGGACCAGGACATAGGGGCAGTGTGCAATCCGGATATATATAGCGAAAACGGTCAACGAAGATCAACGTCGTCAACAAAGCAATAAAAACAATGCGTTACGGAAAGCTCCAAAAACGCCTTGTTGACGTAGAAATCTTCCAGCCTGGAAGACCGGGACTGCACAACGTTGTGAGCCGGCACACTCCCTTGTAAATCGCTGGCATACGGCTCCAACGGAACACGACATTCTGACCTCGAACGGCGTTGAGGATGCTGTCCGTGAAAAACCTGAGGCTATCAGCCCGCACAGATAGGCCGTCCCATTGATACTGAATTGGGCGTTCTGGCGTCTGGGGCGTGAATGACTTCAAGGGCTTAATCGGCACCTTCCTCAGCCAAGCACAGTGATGAAGACAGAATAGGCACCCAAATGAGCTTGATGAGGATGAACCGGATCAAACCGGCCAGTGACCCGCGGATGCCTTCCAAGATTGCAGCGATCACCCGCCCCATCTATGGCGAGAAGGGTGACGAGTTTCTGCTTTATCTCCGTCAGTTCGGCCACATCACCTATGCGGCCAATATGACTGGCCTGACCCGGCGGACCTTCTATGACCGGCGTGCAAAGCATCCTGATTTTGCGGAGGCTTGGGACGAGGCCTTGGCAGCTTTCGAGGAAGAATTGACCATGCGGGTGGTCCAGACGGCCTTGGAGATGGGGACTGGCAAATGGGTTCAGTGCTTCGATCCTGAGACGGGCGACCCCGAATTGGATGACGACTTCGAGCCGGTTTACCGCTTCGAGACGGCCAGCGTCGATCCCCGCGTCTTGAACAAACTCCTATCCCTGCGGATGAGTTCCGTCGATGGACCTGCCCAAACCAATGTCCAGATCAACAATTCCACGAGCGTTCAAACCTCCCTGCCGGCCAAACCCAGGCTGGTTCAGCCTGAAGGGGCTGTACGGAGGCCCGTGGTGACCGATACGGTTTTGGGTAAGCGACACGATACGATCGACGCCGAAGTCGTCCAGGGGACGCCACAGGAGACCGGGGGAACATCTGATGACTGATCCGATCAACCAGATAAACCTGGTGCGACCTGGCGGCGTTGCCACCGTAGCATTTGCCGATGGCGGCGAGACCATGCGCATATGTTTGGGTTATTTGCATGACCCAGACGATGGGCTTCTAGCGGAGATGACCGCCAACCGCGATCCTGTTCCCTGGCAATCCGCCAAGGTGAGAGACGAAGCAATCGGGGCAGTCGAGAGACGCAAGGACCTTGACGATGAAACCCGCACTCAATTGGTCGAATGGATCGTAGCCACGCCCTATTTTGAGGATATTTGAACCATTCGGCTGTGCTCAGTGCGGTGTTCGCCAGTGAATCTGGCTGTTAAGTCGTTGTTGTGTATATGATTTTCCCAAGCTGTCCCGCTGATCCTCGATCAAATGCTGTTGACATCACAGCGCAACTGGCGCGTGCTGCCTGAGAGGCAAGTTTTTAGCGGGATGTTTCATGGAATTGATTTTGGGAGCTATCAACGGCAACTACCTTCGGAATATCACCGAAAATGCGGCCAAAGATACAGAGGAAGTCTTGGCCGCTGTAGCTTATGCCACCGACAATTCCCTTTTGTTCGATTGGTGCATCAAACACGACATTCCTTTGAAATTCTATGGGCGGCTGGATTCACAGGTTGCGGTCAACACAAACGTTCTTTCCAAGTTCTTGACTAGGAAGTCGGCAAAATTCACCTGCAAGCTTGTTGAGAAACACCATGCAAAAGTCATTTGGTGGCGGGGGTATGGTATTTACGTTGGCTCCGCAAATCTGACGGATAGCGCGTGGAACAGAAATGTGGAGGCCGGTTTCTTTATCCAAGAGCCAGACATTGATGACAATTTGGCCAGCGATATATTGCAGATGTTCTCGGTTCTCGACAAGCACGCCACGCCATTAACGCAGGAGTTGTTCGACCTGATGGTCAAACGCCAAAAAGATCTGGCTAGCAATAAGCCTGACGACAAGGCGTTTTGGACCAACTCCAGCGTAAACAACTGGCACGGTTTAGTCACCACAACGCCTAAAAAGGCCATTGATGCAAAGAGGGATAGCTTTCTTGCCGAGTGGTACTCGACCCTTCAAATACTCAGAGACATTAGCAGCCAGGTAATTCTACCTGAAAACCGTCCAGCTTGGATCGCTGACGACGCTCCATCCGGTGCACAGGCCGACCAATTCCTACATGCCTTCTATTACCAAAAGACCTTCGAAGGGCAGAAGGCACGCTATCTGGACTTCTTTGATCGAAACAAATCCAATCCGGACATAGCCAGAGCGGAAGCGCTCAGGTGGTGGGCTGGCCTTAAGGCTGCACCTCAAGGCGAAGACGTCATGCTAAACACCACTGCGCCGTTCCTCAGAAACGCATTGTCTCAAGAGAACCTGCCAACCTTGAAATACGATGACTTCAAGGAGGTTTGCTATTCAGTTCATTCGATCAAAGACTATGCACGCCGAGTAAGAAATACCTCGGTCGGATTGCCGTCAACTGGTCAGGCGTACGACATTCCCCAAAAGGTCGCCGCGCTCTCAAAGACGATCTGGGAACAAAGAACGGACGCCGGGCTGGATGTTAAAGAGGTGCTTTCGTATATCTTCTACGGCGGCAAATTGGATGAGCTGCCAGATCGTCTGTGGCAGGCGATAGATGATCCGAAGTTCAAGAGTGACGGCCTCGGCATCAGCGCCTTGGGGGAGTTGGTCGGTTGGGCATTGCCTGACCATTACCCGCCCAGAAATGGCAGAACGTCAAAGGCACTTAAGGCCCTTGGATATGATGTGACTGTTCACGTTCAATAGCTTGAATCGGTCAGCCACCGACGCAGATGCTGTGCTCAATTCTGTGCTTCTGCAGTTGGATGGTCTCTATGCTTCAGAAAACAATATGTTTTAGGGACGTTTCTCATTGATCGAATGTCAGAGGGGCGGCTTGTTGGCTTACTTGCCCACGATGTAGCGGCACGGTGTTCCGGACGCCAATGACGCCCGAGAACCCCGAATGAGTGAACCTCCGCCCCGGCCAATCCCGCCTTTGCCTTCAATCTCCTATGCCAAGACCAAGCAAGCGGCTGAGGCGTTGGTTTTGGAGGCGTTTGAGGATTTTCCGCCGTCCTCGGATTTCTCGATGCGGGCCAATGCCGTCAGATTGCTGGTGGGCATGTGGTTCATCCACGGCAGCATGTCCTTTCCCAGAGGGTGGGTCACACCGGCGATGCAGGCATTCATTAAAAGCGGGATTGATTGCCCAAATCCTCGGTGCTGGCGCTCTTATCGGTCGGACGTGAAAGACAACCCTGGCCAATTCCTTTCAACCCCAGGGGCACCGGTTGATCTTATCCGTCAGATGGAACTCGACCTGATGGGCGAAGCCTAAGCCAGCATTTCACGCTGCACAGTCACACGCTGGTCCCCCGCAGCAGGCAAACGCGGCATCGTATTGTTGTTGGGTCATTTCAACTCCTTTCCCGACACCGGCCGGCTAGCATGTTTCTCCTTTTCAGCTAGCCGGTCGGCTCCCCGACGCAAATGAACCGAGGACTGATATGGACAAGAAGGAACTGGACCAACGCATTGATGAACTGAAAGCCGAGCTTGAACGCCTGATCGGGGAACTCGACAAAGCCCGCATTGAGGCCCGAGAGGCCATGATTGCCGGGAAGAAGCCCGGTGGAACCGCAGCCGCATTGGCTGAACGGATCGCAATCGTGGACGATGCCCTGGCCGAGCTTCAAGATCGCAGCCGAGGGGCTGCCGAAAGTGCCGAACGGAACAATCGCCGGCGTCGTGCCGAGGCCGCACTTGATGCCTCATCGAAGCGGGCCAAGCTCGCTGCTGCGGTGGACGATGCGCTCAATGCTTTGGCGTCTTCGTGGGATGCTTACGCCGATGCCCTGCGAAAGGACGTTGGGCAGGTTTCGGGTGCCGGTGGCGACCTGACCGCCGTGGAGCGGGCGCTGACGAACAACCGGGCCGCCGAACCCCTGGTGAAAGCTCTGATCCAGTCGGGCGGCGTCAAGCTCGCCCGCACGTTTGGCATCGATACCCCGATCCGAGAACGCCACGCCATTTCCCTCGCTGATGCCGAGGCACGGGTGGCTGAAAGCCTCCGTGTCGAATTGCTCCGCATCAAGGCATCGTCCCCGCAACCATATGTGTCCCGCGAGGCACAAGCTGAACTGGAAAAGATGGAGGCCACCCGATGAGCCAAGAAGGACAACGCCATGCCGAGGAGTTGGCACGGCTGGAAGCACGCAAGAAAGACCTGGAAGACGCTTTGATGCGGTTGGCCCGTGATGAAGCCGAAGCCCAGGAAGTCGCTGAACTGGCCCTGGAGGTCGAACAGCTTGAAAACCAAGTGGAGACCGCCCGAGCGGCGGCGAATATGGAGAAGACCATGACCAAAGATGTGCGTAAGGCCGCACGGCTGAACCGTGAAGCCGCCGAAACCCAGCTTGATACGCTGGCCAAATCGATGCAGCAGGACGGCGAAACCTTCGAGAAAGCCTACCTGCGGGCGCTTGATACTGACATGGGCAAGGCGCTGATGCAGACCCGTGACGATGCGCAGGAACTGGAGCGGGGCGGTATCACCAGCATGGACGTGGCCGAAGCCCACAAGAGCTTGCAGCCTTAAGTTCTGCCCATTTCAGAAGATTGCCAAGCTCGCATCATCATTTGGTGCGGGCCTTTTCCGTTTCCAACATTTTAACGCACCGAACGCCTCTGCCAAATGAGGATATGCCGGGGCTTGACGTTTTCCTATTAAATGGACCGTTCACGCGAATCGCTTGGACGGAAACCTTAGATTGGAGAACTCGAATGAAAGCCCAAAACGTGACCAACCTATCCGAAAACACCATTCGCACCGCTAAGTTGAAGGACGCCATTTTTGAGACGCGTTCAGAACTTGGGTATCGGCGTCCACATGTTCGTGCTGCCATGGACCTGGCGGCGGTTATAGCCGATGATCCAAACTTGTCTGATGATCCGGCCAACGCATACAAAGTCGTCTGGCTGGCTTCTCATATCTTAGCGAAAGCCGAAAGAAAGTTGCCCAGCGGTTTGGCCCAATTTGCCAAGTTGGCAACCAACGCGTCTGCCTTCAACAATATGGCTTTCTCGGAGAACGGTGGGAAATATGCTGTCTGTGGCAGGTATCCCAGTTAACTCATTGCCCATGTTTTCGCAGAAGCTGCCTTAAATACGATCCCGCCCGGCACATACGCAGGGCGGGGCTAATTCGATCAATAAAGCAGTGCTAGACGCAGTGCTTTTTAAACCGAATTCGCAAAATATCATATCGGATCAAGGTGTTATGAGTCTCGACCCATCTGACTAAATATCAATCAGAGGCGTTCTGTATGGCTGATTTCTAACGATTACGCGGGATCGTTGTCTTTGTCGGTGTACTTCATCAACATCGTAAATGAGCTCAGAACTGCATCGTCAGGTGAATAGCTATGCATTTGTCCGTCCTCATACACGTGGTGCGTCGCGCCAACCAATGCTTCAAAGGGCAAGGGATGCTTGGCATTTGGGTTGTGAAACACCTGTATTTCTTGGGTCCAGTATTCCTCGTAGTTTGGGTCTGCGACGTCCACATGGAACGCCTTTCCAACGACTGCGTTGGGATCAGGATTGTATTTCAATCCAACGCGGAAGTACCCATGGCCATCTGCACCGAAGCCGGCGGCAACCCCCATCCTATCAAATTTTGCGATCGTGCCTGCATTGGAGAAAATTATTGCTGAGACGTTCTCTGCTTCTGGAAGATCAAAGAACCCGGAAGGTACCTTTTTCCCTTTGTATTCGTGCTCACCAATTTCATGAGGTTCGATGATCAACTCATCATCTTCGAAACGCCAAGTCACTCTTGATCCGTAAAGATACTGCCACAAAGCGGACTGCGTGTAGGTCATTGGACCGAGTTCATCTTCCTCGGCCGGTTTGTGAAAATCGGCGATTGCAATTGTGAACGGCTTGCCTTCACTCTCTGGTCGTTCCCAGTAGTGTTGTCCCTCAGCATTCGTCTTGTTCAATTTTGAAGTCAAAGGGCCACCAAATTTCATCGGCATGTAGTCGCGAAGAAATGACTCACGTTCATCTGGTGTTTTGGGGTTCGGATGTTCTTTCAGCGGTCCTCCCTCTGAGGGGGCTACAGTCGTGGCTTCAACAGTGAAATCCAATCCGGGGCCCCGGCAGCGAAAGTCAGGCGCTTCAAGTTGTTCAACATCAAGAGAAAATTCACGAAAAGCGGCCCAAAGAAACAGCTCCCATAGACGTTGATCAAAGCCGTTCGTTTGAAATTCTCGCACGAAATGGGGATCCTTCGGAGCAAGCCAGAGCGCCAACTCTGATACTACTTTTCGGGCCGGCGCGCGCCCTGGCTCATTTGCAAGCAGCAAAAAATATGGATGCAGCTTGTCTTCTCCCAATCCTGCAGGGAGTTCGAATGGATCAAGTGGGCTGTTCGTTTCATCCCCTTGCTCTCCAAATTCAGCGATTTCCCCTTTTTCAATAATATCTGCCATAGCAACTCGGAGTCGCTTTTCAGCGTGAGCTTGATCCCGGATGCTGACATCAAGGGCTGCGCACCGAAATCGACCGATTTTGTCTCTGGCAAGGATCATCCATAAATAATCGTCATCGGTGGCGTCGCGAGCGACCATTCCGAGCAGCGCTTCATCTGCTGAGGCCCACCAGGATAGTTCCTCCGACATGTAGGCAGCTTTGGAATGCCTTGTGCCAGTAGTGTAGAGGTTAAAGCGAGCCCGCTTCATTGGCTTCGAAAATGTTTCAGCCCATTTTTCGCGTTGCCGGCGGCGTTTTGCTTCACCCATTTTCTAATCTTACTCCTATCTGGACAATAACTTTACATGGACTTCTTTTTCACAAGTCTAAGTTCGAATCCTGGTTGATCACAACGTTCCCGGAGTTCGGGGAACTGACTTTTTTGGGGTGCTGCCATCAGTGTTGCGGGAAAATTCGCCTTTTCGCAAATACCTTTTGGGTTGCAACCAGAAACTGTTTCTTGGCCGTTCAAATTCCGCTTTGCGGATTGGTTCTATGAGACAGGTCAGTGTGTCGACGCGCTAGTACATCGGATGCAGGGCGTTGAAGCAATTTGTGAGTGATCGCGCGGCTCGCAGGCACCATCTTCCCCGACAAGTTGGTTCCATCAGAGATGAAAAGGAAACCTGCTATGACCACATATGTTGCAACTGCCCCTGACGGATCGGAACACACCCGCAAGACTGATCGAACCTACACACATGCTGTCCTTTTGGAAGGCAAAGAAGGTTGGACAGTGGTCGGCTTCTGCGGTCGTCTTGACCTCGCCCAAAAGAAGCAAGGCGAGCATCCCGGCAGTATCTTTGTCGAGGTCAGCGAACTCGGTGCGACCGAGGCCGACGAGACCAAGGCCGAGGCTGCCGAAGACGCCGAGCAAGGGAACCAAGAAGCTGAGGGTACAGCCGAGACCGACACGCCAAAGCGGACGATCAGTCGCCTCACTGAGAAGCTGCTGATGGACGAGAATTTGGGTTATGCGGCGATTGTGGATCAGGTCGTGGCCGAGTTCCCAGACGCTAAGACCACTACGCGTTCAGTCGCATCTGTTGCGGCCGTTATGCGAAAGAAGGGTGTGGATGTCCCGGTGCGCAAGAAGTCAAAGGGCTAGGCGTTTGTGTAGTTGGCGGCCTTCGTGGTCGCCGACCCCAGCGGTTTCTTAGGCAGCTTTTCGTGGCGTGATCGTAGCGTGCATCCGTTTTGCCATAAACGACGGAATTCTTTGGCTCAACCTTCGGAGATCATCGCTGTGACAGTCCCTCAGGCGTTTTCCGCTACCGCAAGGACACAATGCGTGTCCTTTAATTTTCTGGCGAGCAAGCAGGTGAAGATAGTCTGCTATGACTTTTGCGTCGGGGGACACGCCGAGAAGATCAGCATAGCTTTCTAAAACGCCGAGAACGCCATGTGATCTTTCACCATAGGGCCAACTGCCATTGACCTCAAAGTGGGTTTGGCTGACGAAATAGTCATGCATCGGTCCAGTGAGAAAGGTCTCAAACCGATGATCTGGTGCCGTCAATAACCACTCCTCCCATACGCCCAGGCAGCAGTTCCCATCCTCTGGAAAAACATGACGATCAGCTATCCGCGGAATACGCCCTCCGGTCTCGAAAACGACTGGTTCCTCAGCGGGAAATCCCGCAGTCACTCCCGCCTGGATTTTGTAGGAATCGAAGACCCCATCTGGCGTATCGATTGGCCCATCGGGTCCACAAGCAAGGAACTGGCCCTCAAGAATAATTAACCTTTCTGTTCGTGAAACGCTCAGCTCTGGCTGATGATGAGCTACTGCCTTTTGCACCTCAGAATAGAGGGCGTCCGGTATCGTCACTCCGCCCAAGGTTTGCCACCACTCCCGCTCTCTTTCCGGGCGTTGACCGCCGACTCCATCCGCGATTGCTTTTCGCTATCTGAGAGTGCGGCTGCTGCTTTCGAGGCAAGGAATGGTGCGGCCAGACCGGCGCCACCAAGAGCGCTCTTGGTTTCAAAGGGAGCACTGGAGCTGTTTGCCGCATTCTTAGAAGCACCGTCAAAAAAGCTATGCCGAAAGACGGTCTTCCAAACCTTGTTGGCGTCTGAATCTGTGATGTCGTCCGCGTCGAGTTTGTCGAGTTCCTTTACGGAGTCCTTAGCCTGGTCGATCAACCGACCAATGCGGTCGGTATCCTTGTCGTCTGATACTTGAACTCCGTTGGCAAACACGGGCGTGTATTTCGAACGCTGTGACAGGCTGCTAAGCGTCTCTCGGAAGGACCTGTCGTCACGGCCGTCATCCGCCGTGTAGCACTCAATGAATAGCGCGGTAGCGACCAAACCGCCGGGAAAAGACCTTTTGAGCCTTGCGGCATGCGTCTTCGAGAAGAACTTACCAAATCTGATGATGCGTCGTAGCTGGTAGCTGCCCGAAGTCTCCGGGCTTTTCCAGGAAACTTCTCGCTCAATCCACTGGTTCATGGCGGCAGGGTCGGAGGCAACCCACTCGTCGCCCGAAGACAGTTCGTAGCGCCAGCCTGCATCGGTCCAGCGCCTACGGAACACAGGGAAATCACACTGATACCCGTCCGCATACACAACCCGGACACACTTTTTCTTAGTCACCGGATCGTTCTTCATATTGGTCGCCTTGCGGGCGATTGCCTGGCGAACCCAATCACGGGTGGTTCTCGGTCCCTTGGCATCGTCCTGATCGAAAACGATGCCAAGGTCGATGTCGTACCGGCTTTCCTGATCGGATTCCGGCGGCTGGGTCATGGTCTTTTGAGCGTAACCACCTTGATTGATGGTTTCTTTGAAGGCTGGCTTTTCCAATTCTTCGAGGCCCTTCTCGATACGTTCGAGATTGGTTTCGCGTCTGCGCTTCATGTCCGCGCGCTGGTCGTTGCTCAGCCGAACTTGTTGGTTGTGAAAGCTGGAAATTCGCTTTGAAAAATCATACATCTTGAGCACCTGCCTCTGTCGTTCCGCTCTATCTGGTGGGCGCACCGACGAAATTCAAGGGGGCTGGGCCAGAAAAGAATCGGAGAACGAATCGTGTATTCACTGTTGCCTTGGAGATGGATTGGTTCCGCTGTCGCGTTGATTGTGGCGGTCTCGCTTTACGCTGACGACATTGGTCTGCTGTTGGACTTCACGGTGACCGATCAGCACCTCATCCGATATCTTCCTCCCGTGCTCTTGGGTTTCCTCGCCGGGTTTTTCGGGCCCACCGGCTACTGGGCACCTTGGCGGATTGTGTGGCGCTGGATACCCGCTCTCAACAGATGGCTACCTGACCTGAATGGAGTATGGCTGGGGACAACTGGCTCTAACTGGCCAACGATCAAGAAGATGCTGGATGGGGCACAGGCCTACTCGGTCATAGACAAAGAAGAGCTGCAGTCAACGCAAGAACAGGTGGATGCTATGGCCGTTCAGGTCACGGCCTCCTTGTTCCGTTTGAAGGTCGAAGCTGGCCTCAGTTCGACCGACGGGCGTTCGCATTCGATTACCGCGAAACCCCATCGGGATCAGCACTCAGGGCGGTTACATCTCACCTACGTATATGAACAGACTTCGCCAAATCCGGCCATCACAGACGAGGAACGGCATATGGGTGCTGCCGATCTGACCATCGACCCCGACAACCTCGACGTAGCTGAAGGAGTGTATTGGACCCGAAGGAATTGGCAGATCGGGCTCAATACAGCAGGACGCCTTGAGCTGCACCGATCCACTCAGCGTAAGGAAAAGGGCAAATCTCTACGTCAATATGCGGCTGAGGAGAAAAAGCGTTTAGAGGTCGAGAGTTAGCGCAAATACATGGCGCCGGGTCACAAATGATCCACCAACACTGATTGAGACAGTGTTTTCTGTACTTATTCTGTACTCGAAAAGAAAAAGGACTTAGCGGGTAAGCGCTAAGTCCTTGAAATCTTTGGCTCCGGCGGTAGGGATCGAACCTACGACCAATTGATTAACAGTCAACTGCTCTACCGCTGAGCTACGCCGGAATGTGAGGCGTCGTATAAGAGTTCTAACTTAGGGCGTCCAGAGGAAAATTCGCCATTCGAACGATTTTTTTACGCTCGAATTCCGTCGGGCCGCGCAGGCAGGATAACAGCGGAAACCCGGAAGCGGGGGAGCATCAGGCGGGGGCAGGGGAGATGCCGGAACTGGCATCAGATTGTGCGGACAGACGGCCGATATTGGGCAGATGCCACAGGCAAGGACAGAGCCGCGTGCTGTGCACATTGAGGCCTAAGAGCCTGTTTTATTGTTTTTTTGAGAATGGCTCCGGCGGTAGGGATCGAACCTACGACCAATTGATTAACAGTCAACTGCTCTACCGCTGAGCTACGCCGGAACGGTCTGTGCCGTATAGCGCCCCCCGGATTGGGCGTCCAGAGGGCGGGGGGCATTTTTTGAAAAAAATTCAGCCGCCGCGCCGCTCGAATACGGCTGCCGCGGAGAGTGTGCCCTGCGGTGCCGCCAGGCCGCGGCCGCTGAGGTCCACCAGATGTGCAAAAACGTTGCGTTCCGCGGCGTTCAGCAGGGATGGCGGTGTTTCGGTGTAAATCTGCTCCGCAAGGGCGCGGGCGGTGGCGGGGGCCTGCGCCAGAGCTTGCAGAATCGCAGCCTCGCGCGATTCCCGGTGCGCGATCAGCCAATCGAGCCGGCCGGCGGGATCGGTGACCGGCGCGCCGTGGCCGGGGTGGAACACCCGCCAGCGGCGCTGCCGCAGGCGGCGGCAGGAGGCCATGAAATCGGTAAGGTCGCCATCCGGCGGCGACACCAGCGAGCTGGCCCAGCCCATCACATGATCCGCGGTGAAGCAGGCATCCCCCCAGGCCAGAGCGATATGGTTGCCAAGGTGGCCGGGTGTGTGAATCACCTCCAGCTCCCAGCCGTCGGCGCTGATCACTTCGCCGTCGCGAACGGTGATGTCCGGGGCAAACTGAGTGTCGATGCCTTCGCCGCCGCCGACCAGCCCGCTGGCGGCAAGACGGGCCATAACGTTACTGCGGCCCGCGCCCGCGCCGCCATAGCCATGAACCGGCACGCCGGTGGCCTGACTCAGGCCGCGTGCAAGGGGAGAGTGATCCAGGTGGCTGTGGGTCACGATGATATGGGTGATCTGCTGGCCGGGCTGGACGGCGGCGAGAATCGCCTCCAGATGCGGCGCGGACTCCGGTCCCGGGTCGATAACGGCCAGGCTGCCGGTGCCAATCAGATAGGTGTTGGTGCCGCGGTAGGTCATCGGCGAGGGATTCGGCGCCAGGATGCGGCGCAGGCCGGGCTCCAGCTCTGTTGCCGCCCCCGGCTGCGGGTTGAAGTCATCTGGTGCCTGCATGGTCTTGCCCCGCTGCTGTTTTCCTGCACTTATGCGCCGCCGGACTGTCTTTCCTCTTTTCCTGACGCCCTATAGGCTTAGCCCATGTCCTTCGATTGGCTCAAACGATATATGCCGCGCAGCCTCTATGCCCGGGCGGCCTTGATCCTGGTGGTGCCGATCGTTGCGCTGCAGATCGTGGTCTCGGTGGTGTTCATCAAGCGGGATCTGGAAGATGTAACGGTGCAGATGACCGCCACCATCCAGCGCGAGCTTGAGCTGCTGCAGCAGGTGGCGGACGCGGCGCCGGACCAGGAGACGGCGCTGGCGCAGATGGCACCGCTGCTGCAGCCGCTGAAAATGCAGGTGCAGTACCTGGCGCCCGGCGCGCCGCTGCCGGAGGATCAGTTCAGCCTGATCGAGTTTTCCGGCCGGGTGGTGCGCGATGAGCTGGAGAAGACTTTCCCGGGTTTTCTGGCGGCGCGGTTCCCGTCAGACCGCAGGGCGCTGGTCTATTTCGGCACTGCTCACGGGCTGGTGGAGCTGAGCTTTGACCGCCGCCGCCTGACCGCTGCGGCACCGCATCAGCTGATCGTCACCATGCTGCTGTTCGGCTTTCTGATGATGCTGATCTCCTTTCTGTATATGCGCAACCAGCTGCGCCCGATCAAACGGCTGGCCAATGCGGCCGAAGCCTTTGGCCGCGGCCGGGTGGTGCCTTATTCGCCCGGCGGCGCCACAGAGGTCCGTGCAGCCGGCAGTGCGTTTCTGGACATGCGGAGCCGGATCGAGCGTCAGATCGAACAGCGCACATTGATACTGACGGGGGTAAGCCACGACCTGCGCACGCCGCTGACCCGGATGAAGCTGGAACTGGCGATGCTGGACGAGGAAGACGCCGCGCCGATGCTGCGCGACGTTGATGAAATGCAGGCGCTGCTGGATGCGTTCCTGGATTTCTCCCGCGGTTCCGCGGTGAGCGAGCCGGAACCGGTCGATCCGCACGAACTGGTCCGCACCATCATTGCCGACTGGCAGCGCCAGGAAACCCAAGTGTCACTGGGCGAGATGAGCGGAGCTGGCGAAGTGATGCTGCGCCGCCAGCCGGTCCGGCGGGCCGTGGAGAATCTGATTTCCAACGCGATGCGCTATGGCACCCAGGCCCGGGTGTCGGTGGCGCTGACGGAGAGGTCCCTGCGTATCCGGGTCGAGGATGACGGGCCGGGCATCCCGCCGGAGCAGCGCGGCGATGCGGTACGGCCCTTTACCCGCCTGGATCCGGCCCGCAATCAGAACCGGGGTTCCGGTGTCGGCCTCGGGCTGGCGATCGTGGCAGATACCGCGCGCGCCCATGGCGGGACGCTCCGGCTGGGGGAAAGCGCCGACTTGGGCGGGTTGCAGGCCGATATCGTCATCGCCCGCTGATCCGGCGGCAGCTGCGGGGTTTTCCGGCTATCTTGGTGTTGCGCAGCACACCGGCTCACCGCACGCCGGCTTTGCCCGGTGTTTTCTCTTTTCCGGTATCACTCTGGCATTGGGGCAGGCTGCCCTGGAGCGAAACTGTGTTTGGAGTCCTCTCATGCCTCAGATTGATCCGTTCGCCAGCCATCGCCGGGGAATGCAAAGCCCGGCCACGCATCACCTGAGCGTCACGCCGCAGAACGCGGTGGATCTGCCGGTCCGCCCGCGGGTGCTGCGTGTGCTCACGTCCGGCGGTCTCAGCCTGCGTGACGAGGCCGGAACGGTCATCACCTGTGCTGTGACGGCCGGGGAGCCATCGGAGTCTCCTCTGTCGGCGTCGAGCGGACGGCACCACCGCAACCGCTGCGGGGTGGTACTGAGGCCGGGGCAGGACCGGCAGAGCAGCGGCGCTGGCATCCCTTGCCAGAACGCCATGCCGCTTGGCCGGGCAGGCAGGCGCAGCGCAGACATGCTTCAGAAGGCGGTATTGCGGAAGTTGATATGGTAGGCCTTAAGGGAGAAAGTTCGAACCAAGTTTTTACTGAACTTTCTAGGTGGGAAGCCGATCTAAAGTCAGTGACTGCTAGGGGTGCTCCGGAGCTAGGATCCGAGCCAAGCGATCAAGTTTGACCGATCAAAGTTTCGTTCCTTTAGCTTCTCCTTTTGATCATTCTTTGGTGACATCCCGCTGTCTCTTCTTCGGTTCTTAGGGCGTTTCGCTCTGCGGGGCCTTGGGGTTCCAACAGCGGAGGTGAGTGTCATGCTTTCCACTTGAGGTTGGGGGCGTCGTGGTTGTACCGAAGGCAATCGCGATGATCGGTTGCGATCAATGTCATGCTGTTGCGCACTTGTTGAAGTGTGAAACATTGACGCGTGTATTACTTGGTCCCCTGATTTTTTTGACAGTATCTTTACGTTGTTGATTTGAAAGGCTATTCACCGCCAGATTGTTGATGGAAGGAGCATGGTTTTGAAACCTAGAATTTTTATTGGTTCGTCACGGGAAGGGGCAAAGTTGGCCGATGCAATCCACTTTAATCTTACCTACGACGCTGAGTGCACCGTGTGGAAGGATGGAGTATTTCAATTGTCGTCGCACACGCTTACGGCTTTAATAACAGCGCTTCGCTCCGCTGACTTTGGCATTTTTGTTTTTTCACCGGACGATGTTACCGTCATGCGAGGCGAAACGCACAACACTGTCCGCGACAATGTTCTTTTCGAACTTGGGATGTTCATAGGCCGTTTAGGTCCAGAACGATGCTTCTTCTTAGTTCCAGATGACTGCTCAGGTCTGAGGTTGCCTAGTGATCTGGCTGGCGTTACACCGGGACGCTACGAAAGTAGGCGCTCTGACAACAACTGGCAGGCTGCACTAAATCCTGCCTGCATGCAAATTCGCAGCCAAGTAGCGTCCTTGAAGTCCTTTCAAGACGCCGTTTCAACAGACGCCTCACCCACTAATCAAAATGGGTGTTCCACTGCGGCACACGAGAGTGAAATAGAGCAGGTTTCAGCTCAGTATTATAAAAGAAGCATCCTAGTTAAAGGTTTGCCAAGGGTTGAAAATGTGAAGATAAAGCCTATCGGAAGTTGGAACAACTCATTGGCGGGATGGGTAGTTCCACGAAGCCGGGAGAAGAAGCTCCTCGAAATATTCCCAAGTCTTGAAATTCTCCCAGCTGACGTTGACTAAAGATAACGGTGTGTTGGCTGCTAGATTTTCTACAGCAGTCTTGGCTCGGTGCGGTATCGCAACGCCATGTCGAAAAGCACCTTTATTCAAAAGCAGGTCTGGATGGCGGCATGGCTGAGGTTCTGCTGGCGTCTAGCCTGCCGGTTGGTGCAGCATGCCATCGCAACTGCGGGGCGAACCAGATCGTCAGCGAGCCACAGCGCTTGAGCGCTTTGTTGCGGGCGGTCAAGCTCCTGGTCTTGTAAGTCTGTGGTGTCGGTCTGCTCATGTAACCCAGCAATCATGCTGGATGCATGACATGAATCCCCCTTAGGGATTTGTGCAATACAGCTCACAAGCTAACAAAAACCTCCGCACGGAGGCTCGCTTCGTTGACGTGTGCGTTGCCAATCGCAAGCAATAGTGGACCACTTCTCAAAGAAAAGTCTGGGGTCATGGACTTTCGGAGCAGTTTAGTGCGTCAGTGTTTCCTCTTGTGGTTGCGTGCAGATGAGCGGAGTGTTTCTACATAGAAGAGAATCGGAATGGGTTGAATGGACAAGAGAATTTTCGACACGCTTCAAGCTCGCACCCCTTGGACGCTTGCTAACCGGGCAATGAAACGGTCGGGGTTGAACGGGGCACAGGGATGGGATGGAGCGATTGAAAAGCACAAAGATGCAGATAATCCAGCCGCCGAAACAACATTGAAGGAACTTCTGAGGCAGCACGCGCTCTGCGGCGAGAAGATGACAAAGTTCTATCCTGCCTCCACCGAAGTTCTAGCTGCTCTGAGAGAGGCAATCGGCAATCTGGAAGTAGCTGACCACCCGTTCACGGCCAGCTTTCCCATGGTTCTTTCTGAAGAGGAGCTACTGCAAACAGACGCCGAGCCGGTACTCGTAAGCGTAGAGAAATCGGATGATGGGATTGGCGCCGTTTTTTCGGCGATGATAAAGCTGACTTCTCGTGAGGAAATTCCTATCGGGGAACTTTTCGAAGACCCGGAGGAAGTCAAGGAGCGCTACGATGAGGTCATCGGTCTCAAGTTCCAAGCAGTTCAACTATTCAACGTCATCTGGGTTCCTCATCACGACGACTTTGTAGAAATTCGAACCGATTTTCCAAAGGGAATGAAGCAAGAGCTAGCACATGAACTGCAGTCTCAGTACAAAAGCATTGCTAACAGCATGCTGCAAGAGCCTGAGCTATCCGATCCACTGGACTTGTTCCCTCTAATTGAGGCTATGTACGAAGATGCGAAGGAAGGTACCGTAGTCGAGCTTAGCTTCAAGACTTCTACAGCCTCTATCAAGAATGAGAAGATGAGACGGACTCGTCTATGTCTAAGGGAAGAACTGTACCATAAGGGTGGTAAGGAAGCCCTTGATACAAAAATCGAGCCTTTTAAAGTCAGTATTAGGTGGGAGTTCCAATCAGAAGGGCAGGACTACCAGCCAGAGCTTACTCTCGCGGGAACTTCTAGAGGTAGGCAAACAGTGGCCGGAGCATCCAAGGGGCAACTTGTGTCGGGTGCAGTTATCAAGAACTGCATCGGTAGTGTGGACTATGAACACGTTAAGGAGCGTTTGGTACATCACCTCAGCAAAATTGAGGAAGAACAACCGGACTTAGTTGAGTAACCGTGGACCGTAGTGAGATCACCGCAGGTATTAAACAATACTGGGGGCAGACGCCCGCCGGTGATCTCAGCTTATTGCTGGTTGATCGCATTCTTTCGATACGCCCAGAGGCCGCTGCTGCGCTGTCCTATCGAAATCTGATCGACTTAGCCGAATTAGACGCACTTTCAACAGAACTTCTCGCTGCTGTGAATATTTTGACTACCTCAGAATTCGCGATTCTGGATGCAGGGGGATTTTTTGTCGACTCTGATGACGAAAGCTATGAATTGACCTCTGAAGATTTCGATCGAGTTGTTAGAGAGAATGTTTTGGTGCATCCAGTTCGAGGGGAGTTGGTGGAAGACCCAGCCTCTAAAGTTTCTCCCTTTTTTTCCCTTAAAGAGGAAGTGCACGACGGGAGTAAAACGTCGTGACTAGTGATATTACAGTGAGCACACTTCTTTTGCACCAGCAAGGGACAGCAATTGAAGCTGCCAACTTATACACATTAGCGCAATCCCATGATGCCAGATTGCAAGCGGTAAGGAAGGTTCTAGATTTCGCGTGCAATGAGCTTGAAATCAATAAGCACCTGAAGCAAGATCTTAGTGAAGATCAGTTGACAATTGAAATTTGCCAGTTTTTAAGTGCGCTGGGTTTTCAGCCCAGACATGATGAGCAGGTTGGCGGGCACTGTGATATAGTCGTCCGTGGGAAAGATATGTTCCTATGGTTGGCTGAGGCAAAATGGCACAACAGTTACGGCTGGCTGGATAAGGGTTTTAAGCAGCTTTCAACTCGATACTCTACGGGTGTTTCGGGGCAAGATCAGGCTGAAGTCGTGATCTACTGTAAAAACAAAGACGCCGTTGCAATGATGCAAAAATGGCGTAAAGAACTGTCCTCTAGAAATGGCGACATTAAAACATTCGATAGCGAAGGTGAAAACCCCTTAGAGTTTTGGTCAGAACACTCTCACGTGGCTTCTGGTATGACTTTTAAAGTTCGTCATAAAGCCGTGGTATTGTATCATCAGCCAGTCGATAATGTATCCGCGTAAATCGTTGCAGGCTGATCGTGGGCTTCCTTCAATGAGGTGGCGACACGATTTATGAGGTCAGTGTGCCTCCTATGGTGTTCCGACTCTGATTGGCGGAAATTCTCTAAATACCATTTAGGATCACAATTTCATGAGTGATTTGACCTTAAAGAAAAAGTTGTGATTTTTCATATCCTTGACTCAAGTATGACGGCGGCAGACACTGTTGCTGCTATCTGGTTTTGAAGTCTACGTGGAAGTTGGCGGTTCGAACTATGAGTAAGGCGCCGAAGACAGATTCGAACTACGAGTTCGAACCTACTGCAATAAGTCGTGAGTGCATGAACTCACTTCGCTCAATAGCTGATGCTTTTGTCGACCTAAGCTTTGGAAATCTGCAAACAGGCTTTTCCGATAAAAAGGTCAGGGATGACATTAGGCAGTTCTTCGAATCTTCTTCGCAGGCGCAGAGGAGGAGAAGATGGAGAACTTTTCAAAGAAAAGCAGGGTGCAGAAATGTTTGATTTACTGCCGTGTCTCTTCAAGGAAGCAAGAGCGAGAGGGGTCAGGTCTTTCAGGGCAAGAACGAAGTTGTCGAGACTATGCCAAGTTAAAAGGGTATAGGGTTGTCGAATTCATAGATGATGTGTTTTCTGGAGCCTATTCTGATCGCCCGGGTGTTAAGAGGTTAGAGCAATTTCTTACAAGGGTGAACCCTAAGGAATATGTGGTGATTGTATACGACATTTCGAGGTTTGCCCGGGACATTGTTGCTCATAGAGCGGTTCGAAACTTAATTGGGTCCACGGGCGCAGGCATAGAAAGTCCAAATGTTGTGTTTGGCCATGATGCGAGTTCTCGGTTTGCTGAAGAGGTTCAAGCTCTTTTTGCGCAGTACGAAAGAGAGAGGATAGTCGAAACAGCGAAAAGTCGGTCGCTTGCTAGACTTAGAAACGGTTATTGGGTTTTTCCAAAACCTCCCGGATACAAGTACGAAAAGGATATTGGGGGCGGGAAGATTCTAGTAAGGGATGAACCTGTGGCCACAATTGTTGAAAATGTCCTGAATGGTTTCGCATCGGGTCGTTTCCAGTCTCAGGCCGAAATACAACGTTACCTAGACGCGAATCCAGGCTTTCCCAAGGCGCGTGCGAGTAAATCGATAAAGATTGATCTTGTAGCAAGAATGCTGAAAAATCTCCTTTACGCAGGCTACCTCCAGCAGAAGAAGTGGGGCGTACCTCTCACCAAGGCAAAGCACGAAGCGCTGATCACTTACGAGACCTTTCAGGTTATTCAATCGCGTCTTAATGAACGAGCAGTCGCTCCGGCTCGACCGAACATCAAACGTGATTTTGTCCTAAGTGGTGTCATGAAATGCGGAAATTGTGGGAGAAGTATTACCTACTGTTGGTCAAGAAGCCACTCGGGTAAAAAATACCCATACTACCTATGCCCCAATCGTACTTGTCCTGATGGGGGGAAGTCGATCCGACGTGGCAAACTTGAACGGGAGTTCGAAGAAATCCTGCGTGGCCTGTCGCCGTCCGAGGAAGTGTTCGAAGTTGCGGAAAGGGTTTTTCGATCCGCATGGAAGACACGAGTTGAAAAGTTCGCGGTGGAAACTAGGAAACTGCGAAAGCGCTCCAACCAGATCGATCAAGAGATTGAAGAGCTAGTAAAGTTGGTAACAGGCAACCCCACCAGCCCAGTCGTGGGAGCCTACGAAAGGAAGATAGTCGATCTGCACTCCGAAAAGGCTTTAATCGACGAAAGGGCCGAGAGTGTGTGTCAGCCTTCCACTGACTTTGACGAAATGTTCGAACTCTCAATGGCGTTTCTGTCAAGCCCTTATGATGTGTGGAAAAATTGCGGTTACACTGTAAGAAGAATGATCCTTCGGTTGGTTTTTCCACACCGAATTGTCTTCAGTCTAAATGAAGGGCTTCGAACCCCAGAAACCACCTTTCCGTTCAAGGTTTTAACGTTTCTGAGGCAGGCAAATTTCAGGTTGGTAGGCCCGGCAGGATTCGAACCTGCAACCAAAGCGTTATGAGCGCTCTGCTCTAACCGTTGAGCTACAGGCCCGCCACAGACCCGTGGTTAGAAAATGGCGGGCAGGAGGTCAAGCGGCGATTGCACCGCAGCGCCTTGGCCGCGGCCTTCTGTGCCGGGATGCAATCGCTTGTTTCCTTCTGTTCCGCCTTGCGCTAAAGGCTGCCGCAACGTGTTGGAAGGAGCCAGATGATGACCAGCGGCAAGAACGGCCTGACCTATGCAGACGCAGGTGTGGACATTGATGCGGGCAACGCCCTGGTCGACCGGATCAAACCGGCCGCCAAGCGCACCAACCGCCCCGGCGTGGCCAGCGGGCTGGGCGGATTTGGCGCCCTGTTCGATCTGAAAGCCGCCGGTTACAACGACCCGATCCTGGTCGGGGCAACCGATGGTGTCGGCACCAAGCTGCGGATTGCCATCGACACAGGCGTGGTGGACGGCGTCGGCATCGACCTGGTGGCGATGTGTGTCAATGACTTGGTCTGCCAAGGTGCCGAGCCGCTGTTCTTCCTCGACTATTTCGCCACCGGCAAGCTGGAAACCGATGTGGCGGCCCGCATTATCGAGGGCATCGCCGAGGGCTGCGTGCGCTCCGGTTGCGCGCTGATCGGTGGTGAGACCGCGGAAATGCCCGGCATGTATCCAGAGGGCGACTTTGACCTTGCAGGCTTTGCCGTTGGCGCGATGGAACGCGGCACCGCGCTGCCCGAAGGCGTGGCAGAGGGCGACGTGCTGCTGGGGCTGGCCTCTGACGGTGTGCATTCCAACGGCTATTCTCTGGTGCGCAAGCTGGTCGAGGTCTCCGGCCTGGGCTGGGACGCAGATTGCCCGTTCGGCGAGGGTTCCCTGGGCGAAGCGCTGCTGACCCCGACGCGCCTTTATGTAAAGCAGTGCCTGGCGGCGGTGCGGGCAGGGGGCGTGCATGCGCTGGCCCATATCACCGGCGGCGGGCTGACCGAAAACCTGCCCCGCGTGCTGCCCGAAGATCTGGGCGCCGATATCGACTTGAACGCCTGGGGCCTGCCGCCCGTGTTCAAATGGATGGCAGAAACCGGCGGCATTGCCGAAGCGGAAATGCTGAAGACCTTCAACTGCGGCATCGGCATGATCCTGTCCGTCTCCGCGGACCGCGCCGATGAGCTGGTGCAGGTTCTGGAAGCCGAGGGCGAGACCGTTGCCCGCCTGGGCACCGTCACCAAAGGCGCCGGTATGCGCTATGCGGGCAAGCTGCTGTGAGCCACAAGAAGGTCGCGATCCTGATTTCCGGCGGCGGCTCCAACATGGTGTCGCTGCTGGATAGCATGACCGGGGACCATCCGGCACGGCCCTGTCTGGTCCTGTCTAACAACGCCGATGCCGGGGGGCTGGCCAAGGCCGCCGCCGCAGGCGTGGCCACCGCCGTGGTGGATCACCGCCCCTTCAACGGCGACCGCGAGGCCTTTGAGGCCGAACTGGTGAAGCCAATCTTCGAGGTGGGCGCTGACATCGTCTGTCTGGCCGGGTTCATGCGGGTTCTGACCGCGGGCTTTGTGTCGCAGTTCGAAGGCCGGATGCTGAACATCCACCCGTCGCTGCTGCCCAAATACAAGGGCCTCCACACACACGCCCGCGCCTTGGAGGCAGGCGACGCTGAGCACGGCTGCACCGTGCATGAGGTGACACCGCGTCTGGACGACGGCCCGGTTCTGGGTCAGGCCCGGGTGCCGGTTCTGCCCGGCGACACGCCGGACACGCTGGCGGCGCGGGTGCTGGTGCAAGAGCACAAGCTGTACCCGGCCGTGCTGCGCCGCTTTGCCGCTGGCGACAAGACTCCGGTTCAACTGGCCTAGCGTCTGTCTTGAACGGCTGCGCTGTTGCCATGCCAGTCCAGCGGATTTTGCGCCGGGGCCGGGGCCATAAGCGCGGGCAGGCCAAACAGAACCAGCAAAGCAGCAGCCGCGAGCAGCGGAATCAACTTGCGAAACGGTGCAGCTCCTGCGGTTTTTGCGGGGGAAAGGTCGAGTGCAGTCATCGGTCATTCTCCTGTTTGCGATGCTCAGCTAATTTAGGAACTGCACACGCATCAGAAAAATGAATGTTTGGCGAAATAATATCACAAACCGTGAAGTCTTGTTGTGCCGGAGCGCCAGTGGCTGTGCTGCTTGCAGCGCAAATCCACGGCAGCCGCGGCACCTGTTTGCATTGCCCGGAACAAGCGCGTATCACGGCCCGGCCCACGTGAGATTGAAAAGCGGTATTTGATGAAAACCCTGACCACCACCGAAGAACTGCAGGCATTTTGCGATGCTGCCGCACAATATCCCTATGTCACGGTGGATACCGAATTTCTGCGTGAACGGACCTATTACTCCAAGCTCTGCCTGATCCAGCTGGCCTTTTCCGGCGACGGGGAAAACGACGCGGTGCTGGTCGACCCGCTGACCGATGGCATCTCGCTGGAGCCGCTTTATGCGCTGTTCCGCAATGAGAACGTGGTCAAGGTGTTCCATGCGGCGCGCCAGGATCTGGAGATTTTCTGGGTCGAGGCCAGCGTCTTTCCCAAGCCGCTGTTTGACACCCAGGTTGCGGCGATGGTCTGCGGCTTTGGCGAGCAGGCGGGCTATGAAACCCTGGTGCGCAAGATCGTCAAACAGGGGCTGGACAAAACCTCGCGCTTTACTGACTGGTCGCGCCGCCCGCTGAGCGAGGCGCAGAAGACATATGCGCTGGCGGATGTGACCCATCTGCGCAAGATCTATGAATTTCTGGCAGCCGAGCTGGAAAAGAGCGGCCGGTCCCATTGGGTGGCGGAAGAGTTGCAGGTGCTGACCGACCCGGCGACCTATGACATCCAGCCGCAGGACGCGTGGAAGCGGGTCAAGACCCGCACCAATTCGGGCAAGTTCCTGGCGGTGGTTCGCGAGCTGGCGGCGTTCCGCGAAACCTACGCGCAGAGCAACAACGTGCCGCGCAACCGGGTGTTCAAGGATGACGCGCTGGTAGAGCTGGCCTCTACCAAACCGCGCACCGCGGCAGAGCTTGGCGGCTCCCGTCTGCTGCTGCGCGAGGCCCGCAAAGGCGCGATTGCCGAAGGCATCCTGGAAGCGGTGGCCAAGGGCGTCAGCTGCCCGCCTGAAAATTTCCCCCGCCTGGACCGCAGCAAGGAAAAGCTGCAGGTGAACCCGGCGCTGGCGGATCTTCTGCGGGTGCTCCTGAAGGCCAAGACCGAGGCTGAAGGCGTGGCCGCCAAGCTTATTGCGCCGAGTTCCGACCTGGACGCTATTGCCGCGGGTTTGCGCGATGTGCCGGCCCTCAGCGGCTGGCGCCGCGAAGTGTTCGGCGCGGATGCGCTGCGGCTGTGCGAAGGCAAAATCGGCCTTGCTGCCAAGGGGCAGGCGGTGCAGGTTGTGGAGCTGTAATCCAGCCCGCAGCCGCACAAAAGAAACGCCCGCAGATGCGGGCGTTTTTCGTTTCCGGTCCGTCTGCAACTCGCTGCGTCAACGGCGGCGGCTTTCCCGTGCGTTCTCTGCGCCGTTCACGCGGACCAGACGGATTGCCTCAAGATCCTGATTCGACAGCGTTCGGGCGGCGTGCAGAGTGCGGCTGAATTCGCTGCCCTTCAGGGTCGCTTCCTCCGGATAGACCACGCGGAAGTCATAGGCCAGGACGCCGTCCTCTGCTGTCTCCGCCTTGCGCAGCTCGACATCAAATGCGCCCTGGCGCGCGGCAACGCCTGAGGCATGGATGATGGCCCCGGAGGCGGTGCGCTCAATCTGCAGCCCGGTGACCTGGCTGATCAGGACGCTTTTGTCCTCTGGCGGCTTCTTGGCGAAAATCCCGCGCGCGTTGCTTTCCTGCGGCAGCAGCGGGTTGGTGCCCTCCGGCACAGTTGCCTCTGCGGGGGCGGATCTGCCGAACCAGTTGGTGGGGTTGACCCGCGAGTCCTTCCAGCTGCCGCAGCCGGCCAGCACCAGCGTTGCGGCCAATGTGAGAGCCAATGGTTTGTGCATCTGTCCCCGCCCATTCAAAATGTCTTTGCAAGGGATTACCCGATTGGCCGAAGCTTGAAAAGCTGTTGAAATGGGGCGGGCAGGGGCTTAGGTGCTGATCAGCCCCGGAATGCGGATTTTGAGGATAGACGGACGATGGCCACAGCCGCCTTTGAAGAGATCGTGGAAGACTTCGAGTTCATGGAGGACTGGGAGGACCGCTACCGCCATGTGATCGACCTGGGCAAGGCGATGGAGCCGCTGGACGACGCGCTGAAGGTGCCCGCCACCAAGGTCGACGGCTGCGCCAGCCAGGTCTGGCTGCATGCCACAGTCGAAGGCGGGGTGTTCCGCTTCGATGGAGACAGCGACGCGATGATCGTGCGCGGGCTGATTGCGGTGCTGCGCAAGCTGTACAACGGCCTGCCCCTGCAGCAGGTGGCGTCGGTGGATGCCAAGGCGGAACTGGGTCGGCTGGAGCTGAATGAACATCTGTCCTCGCAGCGCTCCAACGGCCTCAGGGCGA
>NZ_JBQKUH010000042.1:0-39514 GCF_054968485.1 Leisingera sp. G5_S3_59_S7 | reverse complement strand
AAGGTGTCCTCAAGAACCAGCGTGTCGCCGGCCTTGAATTTCTTGCTCGACAGCAGCGACGCAAACGCGCTGGAGACATCCTGACCCGCGGACCAGCCGAGGTCAGACGAATGCCAAACGGTCATGTGATTTCCTTTCACTGGCAATCAGCCGCCGAGTGGTGCGGCCGACACTCTTACATTCCGAAACAGCACTGACCGGGGGCGGGCCCTGGAGACGGGCCTGAAGCACCGGGACAGATCCCGGATGCTGCAGATGTCTCAGCTCCCTCACCGCCGGAAAGCGGACTGGTAAAAACCTTGCAGCGACCTAGTTGCCGCCAGCCTGTGCGAAAAGGCCCGATCGGATCCGGCCGGGAAGCCGGCTTGTTTCAGCCGCTCGCCCCGCAAAACGTTCGCAAAGAACCGCGCAACGGCAGGAACCCGCTCAAGCGCGGGCGTTGAAAGTCTGGGAAAAAGCGGGGTTGTTCTGTAACAGTGGAGCCGGTGTATCCTGCCTCCTGTCACACTTGGGAAGCGGGGCCAGCGGCAAGGCCGCAAGCAAAAACTCTGCCCGCAGAAGCGCTTGGCCGCAGCCTGGCAGAGCGCGGCATCCGGCCCGCAGCATATAATGACCCGAAATTGCGAATCGCAGCCTTTCAGGCCGGGCGGCGCCCGCCCCCCCGGTGCAGAGGCTTTGCAGAGGCTTTGCTTGTGCAGTTTCGGACCGGAAACCTGCCGGCATTGGCGGGCCAAGGCCCGCCTGACCCTAGACCGCGTGCTTTTTCAGCCGCCGCACCCTCTGTTTCTTGCGGACCTGCATCTTCAGTTTCAGCCGCTGTGCGGCCAAGGCGAACAGGGCCGACAGCCGGTCCGGCGCGGAGAGCCCCGGGGTCAGGCAAAGAGCGTTCAGATATTCCCGTGTCAGCCGGCGCGCGGGGCGCGGATCCGCAACCGCATCCGGATCAAACCATTTTGCCACCGCGTCCGGCGTCTTGTTGGCCCGTTGCGAGCCATCCTTATGCAGCCTGCGCTGAAACTGCGGCGCACACTCCAGCCGGACGATATGCCCCAGCAGGGCGCATTCGGCCAGCAGCACATAATCCGAAGCGATATAGCTGCCGATCAGGCGCGTGCGGGCCAGCATGTCCCGCCGGAACATCCCGAACACCGAGGTCACGATCCCCAGCTGGTCCAGTGTTTCATAAAGCCGCCGGGCCGGCGTGCGGGCAGAGGTCTCCACGCAGGCCGCCGCCTTTGCCGCGGCTTCCCGCCCGGCTTCGTCAATATATTTGAACGACGGGTAGACCAGGACTGCCCCGTCACCATGCTCTTCGAACCCCTGCAGGCAGGCCCGCAGAAAGGAGGGGCCCAGAATGTCATCATGGGCCAGCCAGTTGAAATATTCGCCGCGGGCCAGGTGGAAGGTATAATTGTAGTTCTTGGCGGCGCCGATATTGCGCGGCTGCCGCACATAGAGAATGCGCGGATCCTGCTCTGCAAAGCGGCGGCAGATCGCCTCGGTGCCATCGGTTGAGGCATTGTCGGAGATGATCAGCTCGAAGTCCTGAAACTTCTGCGCCAGCACTGATTGAATGGCCTGCTCCAGGTAGTTTTCGCCGTTGTAGACCGGCAGCCCGATGCTGCAGGCCGGCGCCGCGGAAATATCTGTCATCTGCTCACTCGTTTACCGGTACCCATGCTCGACATAGCCCGCCCCGCAAACCCGGCCACCCCGGCGGCCTTGCGCCCGGCAGCGCGGCGGTTCCGGGCGGCCGGGCATTCAGACAAGGCGTGCATTCAGACAAGGACGGAGAACTCAAACGCGTCTCCCGTCAGGCTCAGCCCGTAGACATTGCTGATGACACCGATCAGCTCATCCTGATCGCCGCCGCTGCCGGCCAGCCAGATCGCGGTGCCGCCCGGCAGCCCGGCGGCGTCCTCGGTCAGCACATAATCCGAGCTGGTTCCCGCCAGCCGCACCTTGTCGCCTGCGGTGAAGTCCCAGACATAGCCATAGTCGTCCACGCCGCTGGTGGCGCCATCGCCGTCGTCATAATAGACGGTGCCGTTTTCACCGAAGACAAAGACATCATCGCCGCCATTGCCGGTGAAGACATCCAGCTCTCCCAGCCCCGGCAGCGGAGCGGTTTCATCCACCGCCGCCAGCACCTCGGCGGTATCATCGCCAATGGTCACATCGCCGCCTTCGATTTCGGTGATGTCGATATCGTGGAACTCGATATCATAATGATGGGTGACCAGCGCAAAGGAGCCGGTGATCGGATCGTCATAGCCGATCGTCAGGTCCATCAGCCAGTCCACCGGCTCTGCCGTGCCCTCTTCCCAGACCTTCATCTTGTAGGTCCGGTCAAAGGTGCCCGATTGCTCGACCCGCATCAGGAAATTGAACCGCGTGCCTTCGGCCAGCGCATAGTTGGTATCGCCGGTATTGGGGAAGATCTCGAAGTGCGGGGTGCCGGTATGCTGGTTGTAGAACAGGAACTCCGAGGGGGTGAACCCTCTCAGCGGCTGCCACTGGATGGCGGAATCATCGGTATGGCCGTTCCACCACAGCCCGAACCCGAACAGGCCGCCCACGATAGACATGTCATGCGGGGTGACCGCAACCCGGGCTTCGAAGAAGTCCCATGTGTCATCGCCAAGGGCGATGAACCGGTCGAACCCCAGTTCATCCGGGCGCACCCCATCACCGGTCAGCATCCAGTTGCCGTCGACAACTTGCGCCACGTCCTGGATATTCGTGACCGCGGACCAGTCGATCGAGTAGTTCGGATCCCAGTCGGATCCGCCCTCATACTGGATGGTTACATCCTGCGTGTACGTGGCGCCGTTATCGTATCTGGCAATGATCGACACCACGTCGTCGGCCGCGGTCGGATCCAGTTCGGCATAAGCAATGTCGATGTTGAAATCCCCGGCTTTCTCCAGACGGCGCTGGTCCGGCCCAACTGACAAAGACCGCTCTGCGCCCCCGTTCAGCGTGTAACTCAGCGACACCAGCCCCTCGTCAAACACATCCCCCAGGATATTGACCCAGGTCTGCGGCACTCCTGGCTGGCCGAAGGTCTGTGTTGGCCCGTACCAGACATCAATGACGGGCCCCACGGCAACATTCACGGCTGCAGTATCGCTCAACCCGCCGTCGTCGCTGATCGTGTAAGTAAAGCTGTCCGGCCCCTCATAGCCCGCGTCCGGCGTATAGGTCAGGGTGCCGTCGCCATTGTCGGTCAGGGTGCCGTTGGCCGGATTGGTGAAGCTGCCGAAGGTGATGGGATCGCCATCGGGGTCGCTGTCATTGGCCAGCAGGCCGCTGGTTGCGATCACCAGCGACGCGCCGATGTCCGTGAACCGGATGTCATCCACCGCATCCGGCGCCGTGTTCACCGGCGTGAAGCTGCCGTCCTCATCCGCGATCGGGTCGCTGGCCACCTCGAAGTAATCGACCTGCGCGGTATAGCCCGCGGCCAGCCCGGTATTGCCCGCAAACACCCCGGCCGACGTGGCATTCAGCGCATGGGTGAAGCTTACCGCCGTGGTCCAGCTGCTGCCGTCGGCGGAATACTCATAGGTCCAGACATCGCCCGCGCGGTCCACCCGCAGGTATTGCGCATCGCCGGCCTGGATCGTCGCATTGACCCGCGACGACGAGCTGCCGTTCACCGTCACACCGGCAAAAACCCGCAGCACGCTGCCGTCGGAATAGGTGTCGAACCGCACCCAGTTGCCTGCGTCCTGTTCCACCAGGATCCCCTGCATCTGGAACCGGTCCGTCGGCGTGGTCAGAAAGCGCGCTTCGGCCTGGAAATCCTCATCCGCGATGTCCTGCATCGCGCGGGCTGAATTGTTGGTCTTCCAGGCATCGAAATTGCCGTCCGGCGTTATCAGCTCCAGATAGGCGTCGGTGGCGTTGGCGCCCAGCCCCGCCGCCACCCCGGCAGGCCCCTCGACCGTCCAAACCGCAGGATCCAGCGTTCCGCCCGCAAAATCATCCGACACCAGCCCGCTGCCCGCAGCCGGGGCCGAGACCGTCAGGTTGACCGTCGCGGTATCGGTGAGGCCGCTGTCATCAGAGACCGTGTAAGTGAAACTGTCCGGCCCCTCATAACCCGCGTCCGGGGTATAGGTCAGGGTGCCGTCGCCATTGTCGGTCAGGGTGCCGTTGGATGGATTGGTGAAACTGTCGAAGGTGATGGGATCGCCGTCAGGATCGCTGTCATTGGACAGCAGTGCCGCCTCATCGATCACCAGCGCGGTGTCCAGCACCACCGCCAGGCCATCATCCGCCGCCTGCGGCGCCTGGTTGCCCGGCGCCGAGACTGTCAGGTTCACTGCCGCGGTATCCGTGAGGCCGCTGTCATCAGAGATGGTGTAGGTGAAGCTGTCCGGCCCCTCATAGCCCGCATCCGGGGTATAGGTCAGGGTGCCATCGCCGTTGTCCGCCAGGGTGCCATTGGATGGATTGGTGAAACTGTCGAAGGTGATGGGGTCGCCGTCAGGATCGCCGTCATTGGACAGCAGCGTGGCCTCGCCGATCACCAGCGCGGTGTCCAGCACCACCGCCAGTCCATCATCCGCCGCCTGCGGCGCCTGGTTGCCCGGCGTGATGCTGCCGTCCTCGTCTGCAATCGGATCGTGGGCCACCTCGAAGTAATCCACCTGCGCGGTATAGCCGGTGGCCTGGGCGGTATTGCCGGCAAACACCCCGGCCGACGTGGCGGTCAGCGCATGGGTGAAGCTGCCGCCGGTCGTCCAATTGCTTCCGTCGGCGGAGTATTCATAAGTCCAGGTGTCGCCCGCGCGGTCCACCCGCAAGTATTGTGCGTCGCCCGGCTGAATCACCGTACTGATCCGCGACGACGAGCTTCCATTCACCGTCACCGCCGCAAAGATGCGCAGCACGCTGCCGTCGGAATAGGTGTCAAACCGCACCCAGTTGTCCGCATCCTGCTCCACCAGGAGCCCCTGCAGCTGGAAGCGGTCCGCGGGCGTGGTCAGAAAGCGCGCCTCGGCCTGGAAATCCTCATCCGCAATGTCCTGCATCGCGCGCGCCGAATTGTTGGTCTTCCAGGCGTCATAATCGCCGTTCGGTGTGACCAGCTCAAGATAGGCATCACTGGCATTGCTGGCCAGATTGGCCGAAACGCCCGCAGGGCCTTCGATGCTCCACACTGCCGGATCCAGGCTGCCGCCCGCAAAATCATCCGACACCAGCCCGCTGCCCGAGGCAGGCGTGCCGATGGTGAAGTCGAAGACAACCTTGGCAGGCGCCGAAATTCCGTCGCTGAGGCCGAGCTCAAACCCGTCCAGCCCGTCGGTCCCGGCAGTGGTGGCAAAGGAAACCAGCCCCTGGTTCACATCCGCCTGGGTAAAGCTGCCGCCTGCCGCCAGATCGGTGCCGTTCAGCCGCAGCACGCCCAGTGCCGGGGCGGTGACCAAGGTATAGACCAGCTCAGCTGCGCTTTGCTCGGTATCTGTGGCCGAGAGCAGCGCGGCATCGATGGCCAGCGTTTCGCCCGCGTTCATGACCGCGGACTGCTCCCGGTGCTGCAGCAGCACCGCCACGGTGGCATCGGTCTTGCTGGCGGCGATCACATCAACCAGCCCGTCCTGGTTCACATCGGCCGGCATCGGCGTGTAGGCCCCCACGGCATTGCTGTCGATGGTGATGGCGCCAAAGACGCCGCTGCCGTTGTTCTCCAGGAACCGCACGCTGTTGTCATTGACGCTGGCGGCCAGCAGGTCGATGTCGCCGTCATTGTCGACATCCTCGGCAATCACCGACCGGACGCCGCCGACGTTGTTTGCCAGCACGGTCCTGGTAAAGCCGCTGCCGGTGTTAAAATAGCCGATGACCAGATTGTTCAGCTTGGCCGCTGCAGCCAGGTCAATCAGCCCGTCGCCGTTCAGGTCGGCGGCGGTGACGTAATAGGCGCCATCGGCGGTGTTATCGACCACCTGCTTGGTGAAATTCTGGCTGCCGTCGTTGACATAAAGCGCAACCGTGTCATCGCCATGGCTGGCGGCCAGTATGTCAAGGTCGCCGTCTGCATCGATATCAATTGAAACCGCTGTCTTGGCCTCAATCGCATTGCTGTCGAGCACCCGCTCGGTGAAATTCTGGGCGCCGTCGTTCTCGTACCAGGCAATGGTGTTTGAATCCTGGCTGGCGGTCACCAGATCAAGGTCGCCGTCACCGTCCATATCCGCCGCTTCGATGAAATGCGCCCCGTCCTTGGCGGCGATCGTGTGGCGCTGAAAGCTGCCGCTGCCGTCATTTTCGTACCAGACATACAGATCGTCGCGGTACCCGCCGGCCAGAATGTCCGGATCGCCGTCCTGGTCGAGATCGGCAACCGAGGCCGGATAAGAGGACTCCAGCGCGGTATCGATGACATGCGCGGTGAAATTCTCCGCGCCGTCGTTCTCAAACCAGACAACTGAATCGTTCTGCTCGGAGGTGGCAACCACGTCGATGTCGCCGTCCCCGTCGAAATCCGCCCCCAGCCCGACGTGGGTCAGCGGCATGGCGGTTGACACGATAACCTTGCTGAAAACCGGCGTGCCGGTTGTCAGCACCGGGGCATCCTGGGCAATGGGGCCGCCGCCGGGGCCGGAGGCCGTCAGCGTCACGGTGGCTGTCACGCTGTCGGTTCCATCACTGAGCGTGTAGCGGAAGCTGTCGGAGCCGGAGGCCCCGGCATCCGGCGTATAGGAGAACGACCCGTCCGCGTTGAGGGCCACGGTTCCGCTGGCCGCCTGCGTTTCCAGGGACACCGTCAAGGGGTCGCCGTCGAGGTCGCTGTCATTGCTCAGCACGCCGCCGCCGGCATCCACTGTCAAACTGCCGTCCGGCGCGAGCAGGTAATTGTCATTCTGGGCAACAGGCGCCGTGTTTGCCGGGGTGATGCTGCCGTCCTCATCGGCGATCGGGTCGCCGGCCACCTCGAAGTAATCCACCTGCGCGGTATAGCCCGCGGCCTGCGCGGTATTGCCGGCAAACACCCCCGCCGACGTGGCATTCAGCGCGTGGGTGAAGCTCACCGCCGTGGTCCAGCTGATGCCGTCGGCGGAATATTCATAGGTCCAAGTGTCGCCCGCGCGGTCGACCCGCAGGTATTGCGCCTCCCCTGCCGGGATCACCGCTCTGACCCGCGAAGACGAGGAGCCATCGACCGTCACCCCGGCAAAGACCCGCAGCACATTGCCGTCGGAATAGGTATCGAACCGCACCCAGTTGCCTGCGTCCTGCTCCACCAGGATCCCCTGCAGCTGGAAGCGCTCGGTGGGGGTGGTCAGAAAGCGCGCCTCGACCTGGAAATCCTCATCCGCGATGTCCTGCATCGCGCGGGCCGAATTGTTGATCTTCCAGGCGTCGTAATTGCCGTCCGGCGTCACCAGCTCAAGATAGGCATCCGTGGCGCTGGCGCCCGTACTGGCCGAGACTCCGGCTGGACCTTCAACAGTCCAGACCGACGGATCCAGCGGCCCGCCGCTGAAATCATCTGATGAAAACACGTAACTTCCCCCAAAAAAAACTCGTAACCCCGGCGGCTCTGCAGGCCGCCTGCCCATTTAACTAACTAGGCCCGTTTCCCCGGTGTCCAGGCGGCCGCAAAGGGGACAAAACACTTTGCGTATGGCGCAACATAATACCACAGCCCCTCTCAAACGCCAATTGCGCAGACAATGCGCCCCCGGGGCGGTTTCACGCCTGGGTTCCCTGCCGCCAGGGCGCCGGCTGCGGCTTTTTTTGCTTCTGCGGGCGCCGCCGGAACCTCCCGGAGAGTTGACTCAAACCCAAGCAGGAGCCACAATATTTATTAAGGTTTTATCAGCTGGTGTTTTTAAAACACCCTGAGGGCGGGGGGGAAAGCCAACAGAGACGGCAAAAAAATTAAGCCGCCGCTGCTGATTTACAGCCTGATCGACCTAGTTGTGTTCGACTAAACCAAAGTACCAGTGAAGTAGAGTAAAATGACAGATCATACAGATAAGCCGGAGTCTCCTGAACGCAGGGAAATTCTTCAGAAAGCAGGGCGTTTTGCAGCTGTCACAACGCCTGCCGTGACCTTCCTTCTCTCCACCAGCCTGTCATCCGAGGCTGTCGCAAAGTCCGGCGGCAAGCCGAAGAAGAAGAGAAGGAAGAAGAGGAAGGGCCGCAAGAGACGCCGTAAGAGCCACTATCACTAGGTTTTGCGGACGGGCCCGGCGGAGGATATCCGCCGGGCCTCTGACTATTGCTGCCTTTGTTTTTTCAGAAAGGGTATTTCTTGGACCTCGCTCAAATTATGGCCGTTCCTGATGTGCGCCTCGCAAGCGCCGGAAGCCGCCATTTTTTGTTTCTGCCTCAGAACCAGAAGCTGTTCTACGCGTCTGACACGACCGTGGCCTTGTGGCCCCGGCTGGCGGCCGGGCTCAGCGTGGCGGACTTCGTCTGCGCCGCCTCGGCGGGCGGCGGCGATGGCCGGCAGACGCTGATGGAGCTGCTGGAGGCGGGGGCTGTGCGCTATCTGGCGCCGCGCTCCGGGCCGGTTCCGGTCACCGCGCGCCTGTGCCTGTCGATCGGCGGCCATGTCACCGGGATTTGCTGCACCGGCGGAAAAACCGCTGATATGGTGCGCAGCCTCTTCGGGCATCTGCTGGTGGCGGACAGGCCTGCGGCGGACCAGCTTGTCCTTGTCGAGGAGCCGTCGCGGGCCGGGCTGGCCTGGGCCGGGGAAGACCCGGACTGGCACCGCTGGGACGAAATCGGCGCCGCCCTGAAGTACCTGCTGACAACGCAGGTTCTGGAGGCGTCGGAGGATCCGGTGCTGCACACCGCAACCGTTTCCGCGGCCGGCCAGCACATGCTGCTGTGCGGCGATCCCGGCAGCGGCAAGTCGACCCTGTCGGTTGCGCTGCACGGAGAGGGCTTCAGCCTGGAGGGGGATGATCTGGCGGTGCTGCGCCACGGCGGCGAGGTGATGTCCCTGCCCCTGCCGGCGACGCTGAAATGCGGCTCGCTGCCGCTTCTTGCGCCGCGCCTGCCGGGGCTTGAGGACCGCCCCGCCTATCTGCGGCCGGACGGCAAGCGGGTCCGCTACCATGCCCTGGACGCCGGGGCATTCCCGGCGCGCCCCGTCCGCTGCGTGCTGTTCCTGCAGCGCAGCCCGGACAATCCGGCCGGGCTGGAGCCTGTCACCGCCGAAGAGGACATCATCCGGATGATGCTGGCATCCTGCTGGTCTGCGGACGACCGCCTGTCGGGGGACGGCTTTGAGTCCCTGGCGGCGCTGATACGCTCCGCGCGGTTTTTCCGGGCCCGGCATGACGGGCTTGAGCACGCCAGCAGCCTGGCCCGGGAGGCCTGGCGCCTGGCCGGGAGCGGCTGATCAGATGCCTGTTTTGCCCCCGACTGCGCTGGAATCTTTGTCGCACTGCCTGCAGGGGCGGGTGCCCCGGGACGCGGACTGGGAGCAGATCATCGGCTGCGCCAATGAACACCTTGTCGGCCCGCTGCTGTACAGGCGGCTGGTCCAGTCCGGCCAGGCCGGGCAGGTTGACCCCGAGGCCCTGAGCTACCTGGCCTCGGTGGACGCCGCCAACATCACCCGCAACACAATGCTGAAAGCCCAGCTTGACGAAGTCCTGACGGCGCTGACGGCAGAGGGGCTGGAGGCGGGCCTGATGAAGGGGGCGGTCAATCTGTTCCAGGCCGCGGACGCCGCCGATGTGGCGCGGATGTCCTTTGACCTGGATATCGTGACCAGCCCGGATCAGGATGCCGCTGTCGAAAGCGTTCTGAGCCGCCTTGGCTATGAAAAATTCCCGGACAGCCGGAACCAGTATTCCCTGGGCAGTTATTTCCGGGCGGATGTTGCCGGCGCATTGGACATCCATCACCGGATCCCGGAACGCTATTTCGGCACGATCAGCGCCCGCGACATAAAAGAGCAAAGCCGCCTGGTGCCGTTCGGTGCCGGCGCCGTGCGGATCCCGAATGCCCATTTGCGCCTGGTGACCAACCTGGCGCATGACATGCTGCACGACCGCGGCGTGTTCTCGGGCTTTGCCCACCTGCGCTATCTGATCGACCTGATCGAGCTGTGCGCGGATCCCGCGGATCCGGCCGGCTGGCAGCGGGTCGAGGAGAAGTTCTCCACCTACCGGTTCAAGCTGGGGCTGGAATTGCAGTGCCGCCTGATCCGGCACCTGTTTCCCGGAGCGGGGTTTCCCGAAGGCCCGCGCAGCCTCGCGGGCTGGGCGCTGCATCAGCGCAGGCTGCTCAGGTCGCGGCTGCCCCGGCTTGCGGAGCTGGAATGGCAGATGATCCTGCGGCTGCGGCAGACCCGGTTCTGGCTGTGGCTGCGCCAGCCAAGGTAAGGCCCGGGGCAAAACCGCGGCGGCGGGCCTGCATCCGGCCCGGCACAGCGGCGCCTCTCACTCCGGGGGCCTCTGCCCTCCGGGGCCGGGCCGCATCCGGCGGCGGGCCGGCCTGAGCGGGTCAGGCTACTCGAACAGGCGGCGCTGGGGCACCACAATCACATCGCCCGGCACCAGGACCGTGCTGCCGGAAATGCCGCTGCCGCCATTGGTGCGGTAATTGTAGAGATAGATCTTGTTGCCCCGGCGCAGCTGAATCCGCTTGTCAGCGGCAAACCGGGTCAGACCGCCCGCCTGGGCAAGCGCCTGAAGCAGGGTTGTGCTGCGGCTGGCCTCCAGCATGCCGGGGGTGGTGATCTCCCCCATCACGTAAACGGCGCGCACGGCGCGGGGGACAACCACAGCGGACTGCACCGCAGGCTCCGCCAGCGCATCGACCGACACAAACACCCGCGGCTTGGCGGCAAAATTGGGCGTCAGGGCATTTGTCAGATCATTCCGGACCTGATCGACCGTCCGCCCGGCCGCGGCCACGCCGCCGGCCAGCGGGAACGTGATGGACCCGTCCGGCAGCACCAGCGTGCTGCGGCTCAGGCTGTCATCTTCAAGCACTTCGACGCGCAGCGTATCGCCGGTCTTTATCTTGTAGCCGCTTTGCGCCTGCGCGCCTGCAGCCAAAAGCAGCGCCGTGAAAAAACCGAATATCAACTTGAACATAGCAGACCTCCCTGAGGACAAAAATTTGAAAACAGATCCCTGCGAAACCGCCCGGCCGGCTGCACCTGAACCGGTCCGGCACAGTGCCCGGGGAAATCAGGGCGGCGCTTTGATCCTATCAATCCTCATTCATACCCTCCATAGTGGCATATGCACACTTTGAGATAGCAAAACACCAGGGCGGGGTTCCGCCCTAGCCTGCGATGACCGCAAATTCCGGCCGCAGCCCCGCGGCCTGAACCTGCGCAATGATTTCATCCTCGTACAAGGCGTTCGAGATCAGCACCATGGCGGGGCAGAGGCTGGCCAGCTGCTCCGGTGCAACGACCGGCAGGGCGACCCCGGGCGCAATCCGCTGGTGCTTGCGGGTGTTCAGATCGACAAAGGCCGCCAGCCCGCCCGCCGCCTCCCCCAGGGCATTGGCAAAGGTGATCCCCTTCGACCCGGCGCCCCAGATGACGATGCTGCCGCTGCGGCCCTGCAGTTTGCTGCGCCACCGCTGCAATTCCGCATCCGCCGCCTGCCCGAAGGCCCGGGCAGATGCGCAGACCTGCGCCGCCCCCGGGTCCAGATAGTCCGGCTGCGGCCGGGCCGGGACGGCCTCGGCCATCAGGAACTGGCCGCCATAGCCGGTGCGGACCGACACCGGATCGAACCCGGCCCGGCGGAACAGGGCGGTGAGGGCCGGCGCGCTCCAGTAGCCCACGTGCTCATAGATCACGTCCCACATCGAGACCGTCTCCAGCATCCAGCCGGCATTCGGCACTTCGAAGTAAACCGGGACATCCCGGCTGCCGATGGCGCGGCGGATATCGCTGAGCAGGGCAAGCGGGTCGTCCAGATGCTCCAGCACGTGGCGGCACAGGATCGCGTCAAACGGCCGGTCCAGCTGCCCGGAGCGGAAGTATTCACCGACAATTTCAACGTTATCGCGGGCGGTGAAGGGAGACGGCGCGCCCGCCATCGAGGGATCGAAACCGGTGGCCGAGGCCACCCCGTTTTGCGCCAGCAGATCCAGCATATAGCCGTCGCCGCAGCCGATCTCGATCACATGCTTGCCCGCCAGCCCGTGCCGCGCCACAAGCCCGGCCGCCAGCTCTGCGGCAAAGGCCTGGAAGCGGGGCGAGAAATGCAGCGCGTTCTCGTAGCCGGGCGCATAGGCCATGCGCGCAGGCTCAAAGGCGCTGTTCCAGATGAACCCGCAATCGGTGCAAAGCTGCAGATCCACGGTCCCGGCAGGCGCCGCCCGCGCCGCCGCCCGGTCCGGCCACAGCTGATTGCAGATCACCGGAACGCTCTCCAGCCTGAAAATGCCCTGCGCCTTCTGCGCGGCGCAGAGCGGGCAGGCTATGGCGGCTGCGGCCCTCATACCGCCACCAGCTCAGGGGTGAGGCCCATGGCCGACAATTGCGCCCCGATCTCGGACAGGTAGACCGGGTTCATGACGATCACGGTATCGGGCGGCGCCGCCTGCAGGCTGTCCGGGGCGCTGACAGGATGGCCGGTGCCGGGCAGGTATTTGCCCTGTTTGAACGGGTTGATGTCGATGACCTGCGCCACTTCCTCCCCAAGGCCGTTGGTGGTCAGGAAAGACACGCATTTCGAGCCGCCGCCCCAGATGGCCACCCGCTTGCCGGCGGCATGGCGGCTGCGCACGAACTCCGTCCAATAGCGCCGGACCTCTGCCGCCTTTTGCGGGAACCGGGCCGCCAGGGCGCGCACGGTCTCCAGGTCGTCCTCCTGCGGCAGCGCCGGGCGGCCTGCCGCAGGGGCCGCGTACTGGATGATGTACTGGCCGTCATAGGCCAGATACAGCCCGGTCACATCAAAGCCCGCGCGCCGGAACAGCCGCGCGTGGCTGCCTTGCGTGAAATAAGAGCAATGCTCGTAATAGATGTCCCAGAAGGCGCCTTCCTGCAGCACCCGCTGCACATCCGGCGTTTCAAAGAACAGGCCCGCGGCGGCGTGCCCGTCCAGCACCTGCACGATGTCCTGCATAAAGCGGCCGACCTCGGGGATATGCTCCAGGGTGTGGCGGCAGACAACGAAATCGGGCGGCGCGGTTATGGTGGCGGGATCGAAGAATTCGCGCTGGAACCTGATCTCCTGGCCCTGCGCCCCGGGCAGGCGCTCTGGGATGAAGCCGGGGTCGACCCCCAGCCCGAGGGTGCCGGTCTGGCGGGCAAGCTCTTGCAGGAACTCGCCCTTGCCGCAGCCGATTTCCAGGGTCCGCTTGCCCTTCAGGTCATAAAGGGACGCCGCTTCCGCCGCCAGATCCCGGGCAAACCGGTTGAAGGTGCCGGAGAAATGCTGGCTCTCCTCGGTGGCGGAGGCATAGTCGACCAGCGACAGGTCGAACACGGAATTGAAGATGAAGCCGCAGCCGCCGCAGAACATCAGCACCAGCGGATGGCGCGGAAACTGCCGCGCCGCTTCCGCGCTCTCCAGCAGGATGCAGCTTTGCACCGGGATGGCGTCCAGCCGGTAGATCTCCGTCAGGTCCCGGCTGCTGCAGGCCGGGCAGGCGCTCTTGCCGCTCATCTGCTGCTGTCCTGTTCCGGGGCGCTGACAATTTCGAGGTCGGGGATCGGGACGACGAATTTCCCGCCCGCCTCCAGAAAGGCGCGCTGCTGGCGGATGATCTCATCGCGGAAATTCCACGGCAGGATCATCACGTAATCCGGCTTGTCCTGCATCAGCTTTTCCGGCTCGTCGATCCGGATCCGCACGCCGGGCATGTATTTGCCCTGCTTGTGGATGTTCTTGTCCACCGCATATTCGATGGCGCGGTCGTTCAGGTTCAGGAAGTTCAGCATGATGGTGCCCTTGGCGGCGGCGCCATAGGCCGCGATGCGCTTGCCGTCGGCCTTTAGCGTGCCCACCAGCTTGCGGGCCTGGTCGCGGAAGGCGCGCACCCGGGCGCCGAAGGTCTTGTAATACTCGAACCGGTCGAGCCCCAGCGCGTGCTCTTCCGCCAGAATGCCCTGCACCGCGTCCGTGACCGCGGCGCATTTGCTGAAATAGAGCCGCAGCGACCCGCCGTGGATCGGCAGGCGGCGGACATCGTTCAGGTACAGCCCGTGCCGCTCGAACAGCGCCTTGGCGGATCCGGCCGAGAAGTAGCACAGGTGCTCGTGGTAGATGGTGTCGAATTCGATGAAGTCGATCATGTCGCGGACATAGGGGAATTCAACGACAACGGTGCCGTTGTCCGCCAGCAGGTCCGCCATTCCGGCCACCAGGTCGTTCTGGTCCGCCACATGGGCCACCACGTTGTTGGCGATAATCACATCCGCCCGCTTGCCCTGGGCGCGCAGGCCGGCGGCAACGCGGGTGCCGAAGAAGTCGACAACCGTCTCGATCCCCTTTTCGCGCGCCGCCTTGGCGGGCTGGCTGGCGGGGTCGATCCCCAGGACCTGGATGCCCTGCGCCTGGAAATTCTGCAGCATGTAGCCGTCATTGGAGGCGATCTCGGCCACCAGGCTGTCCGGGCCCAGGCCGTGCGTTCTGATCAGCTCCTCCGCGTTTTCCCGGGAATGTTTCAGCAGATCCTCGGAATAGGAGGAGAAATAGACATAGTCGTCGCCGAACATCTCTTCGGCCGGGCGGGTTTCCAGCAGCTGCACCAGGGTGCAGCCCGGGCAATAGCCCAGCCGCAGCGGCACCAGGGTTTCCGTCTGCGCCGGCCCGATGGCCTCCAGCAGCCCGTCCGAGCGCGGCATCCGCCCCAGGTCGAGGATCGGCTCCAGCCCCTGGTGGCCGCAGGAGATGCACTGCGCCCGGGTGCTGTCGGAGGAAAACTCCGACTGCTCTGCGTCCGGGGTCTCCTGGGGGCGGGCGGCTTCGCCCGCCGGGGTATGCTTCAGGGTGACATCAATGATATCTTCGGCAATCAGCTTCTTGATATGGCCGATGCGCTGATAGCGCGGCCCCTCGAATTCCTCCAGCGTCAGCTTCTGCGCCTGATAGGCGTCATACAGCGACTGCGCCCCGCGGCGCGCATCCCACTGCGGCTTGAACTGCGGCATCACGCGCTGGATCTTGTCGCAGTTCACCCGGTAGGACCGCTTGTCCGGCCCGGCGCCCTCGGCAAAGGTGACCTTGCAGCCCGGCACCACATCCGCGACGATCTCCGCCAGCTCGCGGATCTGGTAATTGTGCCCGGTCACGCCGACATTGAACGCCTCGTTGCGGATTTTCTCAGGTGCCGTTTCGAGCGTTGCCAGGAAGGCGCGGCTGATGTCCTCGATATGGGTGATCGGCCGCCACGGCGTGCCGTCGGACTTCATGTGGATATTGCCGGTTGTCACCGCCCAGGCGACAAGGTTGTTCAGCACCAGATCGAACCGGATGCGCGGGCTGACGCCATAGGCGGTGGCAGAGCGCAGGAAGGTCGGGCAGAAATCGCCGCCGGCCAGCTCCGCCAGCGCCAGCTCCGACTTCACCTTGCTTTCGCCGTAGGGGGTGACCGGGTTGAAGGCGCCGGTCTCGTCGATGAAATCCTCCCCCGATGCGCCGTAGTTGGAGCAGGAGGAGGAAAACACGAACCGCTGCACCCCCGCCGCCTTGGCGGCGCGGGCCACTTTCATGGTGCCTTCGAAATTGATGTCATAGGTGGTTTCCGGGCGGAAATCGCCCAGCGGATCGTTGGACAGCGCCGCCAGATGCAGAACCGCATCGAACCCCAGCAGGTCCGCGGTCTCGACATCGCGGATGTCCTTGCGGATCGTTGGCACCTGCGGCATGTCCCCGCCCGGCTCAAAGGTGCAGCGCTCGTAAAGATCGCTGTCAAGGCCGGTCACCTCATGCCCCGCCGCCATCAGCATCGGGGTCAGCACGGTTCCGATATAGCCCCGGTGGCCTGTCACCAATACGCGCATGTTCACTTCTCCCAAACCGCCCAGGGGCGCTGACCGGAATTCCAGAGTTTCTGCAGGATGTGCTTGTCGCGCAGCGTGTCCATCGCCGCCCAGAAGCCGTCGTGGCGGTAGGCCATCAGCTGGCCGTCCCTGGCCAGGTTTTCCAAGGGCGCGTGCTCGAACATCACCATGTCGCCTTCGATGTAGTCGAACACCTGCGGCTCCAGCACAAAGAAGGCGCCGTTGATCCAGCCCTCGGCGGTCTGCGGCTTTTCCTCAAAGGCGGTGACCTGGTCGCCTTCAAACCGCATGTGGCCGTAGCGGGCGGGCGGGCGCACCGCGGTGATGGTCGCCAGCTTGCCGTGGTAGCGGTGAAAGGCCAGCAGCTTGTCGAGGTTCACATCGGACACCCCGTCGCCCCAGGTCAGCATGAAGGTTTCGTTGCCCAGGTGCGGCTGCAGCCGCTTGACCCGGCCGCCGGTCAGCGTTTCATCGCCGGTTTCGATCAGATCGACGGTCCAGGGGGCATGCTCCTGGTCATGGCGCACCACCGGGTCGGGGCGCCCCATATTGACGGTGATACTGCCCGCCAGCGTGCCGTATTCGGCAAAGTAGCGTTTGATGTAATCGCCCTTGTAGCCCAGGGCGACGGAGAAATCGTTATACCCGTAGTGGGAGTATATCATCATAATATGCCAGAGGATGGGCATCCCGCCGATTTCCACCATCGGCTTCGGCCTGACGGAGGTCTCTTCTGCCAGACGGGTCCCCTTGCCGCCGGCAAGAATAGCCACTTTCATAAAACGTCTCCCTTGATGGAGTTACTGGAAACACTGGTATCCGGGCCGGGCACGGGCCGGACGGTTTCTGCCAGCGCAGCGCCATGCTGCGCCCCTCCCCTTTCCTGGGACGGCGGAGAAACAAAAACGCTGGCCGCGGACAGAGCCGGAGCAAATTCTTCCGGCATTTCGCAACACAGCATACGGATCAATCTCGACCTTAGCAGAACCACTTAGACCCCCGGCAGGGGCAGAATATTTACCCCCTTGACGGAACGGTAATCCGAAACCTTCACAAGTAAAGGCCGGCACCGGCTGCCGGGCTTTGCGGCCGCCGCCTGCGGGGGCGCCGCGCAGGGCTTTGCGCGGCGTTGCGGCCGCGCGGCGACCGCAACGCCGCGGTGCCAGAGCCGCTGATTTTTGCCGTATTGCCCGGATGCGCTATTCTTTACCCGGTTGGAAACAGCCCCGCCGGCCCCGAAGGCAGACAGGGCGCTCCGCTTGAGCCAGGGGGCTGCAACGCCGCATTTGCCACCGTAAGAAAAGGAGTTCCGATGCTTTATGCTTCTGCCCGCATCAGCCCACAGGCCATCGGCGCTTTCCTGGCCTGCGGCCTTTGGGCCGCGGGCGCCGGGGCGCAGGAATTCCGGCCGCCGCCATTTTATTCGTCCGGCCTCGGCTGGTCCGCGGGTCAGGATATCTCCGGCGCGTTTGCGGATCTGCTGTCGAACAACACGTTCAAGGCCGGCGGCACGCTGGTTCTTGAGGACACCTACAAGATCTCGGGGTCGAACCTGCGGCTGCCGGAGAATTTCACCCTCACCGCCACCCGGGGCGCGGGGCTGGATGTGCGCACCACCTCGGCCACCGACACCTCAGCGCTGTTCCTCCTGTCCAGCGGGGTGACGGTGGACACCGTGACGTTCGACGTGGTGAACGCGCCGGAAACCGGCTACAGCGGCGCCAAACCGGTGTCAGGCACCGATTACCACACCAAGCGCGTCCTGGTGGTCGACGGCGATGGGGCCACCGTCCGGAACAGTTCGTTTTCCGGCAATGTCTCGATGCATATCGACGTGCGGAACGGCGACCGGTTCACCTTGGACAAAAGCTCTTTCGACGGCGGCTTCTACCAGGTCCGCATCGTCGGCGGCGATGATGCCAAGGTGACCGGCAGCCATTTCAAGAACTCGCTGGGCGACGGCATCAAGACCACCGCCACCCCCACGGGCGACGGGCCTGAGCGGATGACGGTGTCGCACAGCTTCTTTGAAGGCAACGCCCGCGACGGGCTGGACACCGCGGGCGGCTTCAAGGACGGCCAGGTGCGGAATTCGGTGTTCCACGGCAACGGCGTCAGCGGCATCGACATCAAGAGCCTGTACAAATCCCGCTCGGATTTCGACCCCAGCAAGCAGAACCACAACATCCGCATCTCGGGCAGCGAGTTCATCGACAATTCCAACGGGATTGTCGTCACCGTTCTCAACCGCAACGGCCTCTTGACTGAAGACAACGCGCATCTGATGCCGCACGGCATCCTGGTCAGCGACTCGATCTTCGAGAGCACCACCGCAAAAAACACCCGCGCCTTCCTGATCAAGGACGGCTATGACATCAGCTGGGAGGGGATCTCCCTGCTCGGCAATGTCAGCGAACTGCGCTTTCTGGGGGCCGAAGCGCCCAGCCTTTCCGGCACGAACATCGGCGGCACGATCGCTGCAAACGGCGCGCCCAGGCGCTAGACCGGCGGCCCGGGAGCCTTTCAGAACAGGAAATCATCCGCGTCCAGCTGGCCGGGGCGCAGGTCCTCCAGGAAGATCCTGCCCGACCCGGTGCCGATCAGCGTGCCGCCGTCCGCCCGGCTGATGTTCAGGCCGTCAAACCCGTCCGCCGCCGCCCCGCCCAGGTCGATCAGGTCCGTGCCCGGCACGAAATCCGCGACCGTGTCGCGGCCGTGGCCGCGGGCAAAGACAAAGACATCGGCACCGCCCTGCCCGGCCAGCTTGTCGTTGCCGCCGCCGCTCTTCAGCAGGTCATCGCCGCTGCCGCCCTGGAGGATATCGGCACCGCCGCCGCCGATCAGCCGGTCATCGCTGCCGCCGCCCTTCAGCAGGTCGCTGCCGCCGTTGCCCTTGAGGATATCGGCGCCGCCGCCGCCCATCAGCCGGTCCTCGCCGCTGCGGCCCTTCAGCAGATCGTTGCTGCTGCCGCCCTTGAGGATGTCGTTGCCGCTGCCGCCGTCCAGCCGGTCGCTGCCGCTGCCGCCCTTCAGCAGGTCATCGCCGCTGCCGCCCTTGAGGGTATCGGTGCCGCCGCCGCCCGCCAGCCGGTCACCGCCCGCCAGACCGTCCAGCAGGTCGTTGCCGCCGGTGCCCGCGATCCGGTCGCTGCCGCGGCCGCCGTAAAACCCGCCGCCGGGCAGGGTCACGCCGGGGTCCTGCCGCTCCGGGAAGGCAAACTGCAGCGAGGGACCGAACACATCCTCCAGCGCCAGCGCGCCGCCGCCCTCCTGCACCAGCAGGATCCGGGTCTCCCCCGCTTCGATCTCGATGCCGGAGCTGCGCCCGCGGGTGTTCAGCCCGGCGGCGCTGTAAAGGCCCTCGAACAGCGACAGGTCCAGCCGGTCCTCGCCGGGGGTGAAGCCGCGCACCGTCACCGCTCCGGCGGCCGGGTTGATGACAAAGACATCGGCGCCGCGGCCGCCGTCCAGCGTGCCGCCGCGGGCCCCTGCCACCAGCACGTCGTCGCCGGCCCCGCCAAAGATGTCCGCGCTGCTGCGGCCGCCGTCCAGCACGTCATTGCCGGCGCTGCCGTCCAGCCGCGCCGCGCCCGCCGCCGCCAGCCGCACATCGCCCAGATCCGCCAGCGGCAGGGTGAACTGGCTGATGCCGCCCTCAGTGCCGGAGGCGGCAAAGACCTGCAGCGCGCCGCCCGCAACCGCCGCTTTCAGCGCGGTCACGTTCTGCAGCCCGGGCATATGCTCCAGGCTCTGCAGGTGGATCAGCCCGGCCTCCGGCGCCAGGGTGAACAGGCTCAGGCCGCCGTCATTGCCCGCTGCCAGCACCAGGAGATGGCCCTCCGCCTCCACCACCTCCAGCGCCGCGACGCCGCCAAAGCGGGTCAGCGCGGTGTCCATCAGCTGGGTCTCGAACCGCAGGTCCCCGTCCGCCTTCACCTGCACCAGGGTGAGCGAGCTGCTGCCCGCGGCGCCGATCAGCGCCCAGGCCTTGCCGCCGGACTCAAAGCTTTCCAGCGCGGTGATGCCGGAGACGGACAGCCCCTGCGCCGCGCCCAGATCATCGGCCGGGGCCAAGGCGCCGGTGGCGGCATCGGCGCGGTAGCTGTGCAGGCCTTGCGCATCCGCCGCCAGCAGCACCGGGCCGCCCGGCGCCTGCACCGTGGCCAAGAGCGCCGCCGGATCCAGCCGGTATTCGCTGCTGCCGCCCGCAGCCGCGGCGGCGCCCTGCACACCGCCCGCCGCATCCAGCTGCCAGCCCTGCACACCGCCCGCCGCATCCAGCTGCCAGCCCTGCAGCGCGCCGTTGGCGGCCCCCACCGCGTAAAACGCCGATTTGCCGCCCGCCAGCTCCAGCAGCGCCACCGCGCCAAAGCCGCCCGCATCGGCGCCTGCCAGCGCCTCGCGCTGCTGGCCGCCCAGGCTGCCGCCGCCCGACAGCTCATAATAGGTCAGCGCGCCCTGGCTGGTCCCCTCCTGCACCAGCCGCACCGCGCCGCCCGCCTCGGCCAGCTGGAACGGGCCGGTGCGCAAGCCGGCCTGGCCGTGCAGCTGCTGGCCCGCCAGCTGCGGCAGGTTGCCATCGCCTGCCAGCTGCCAGCGGCTGATGCCGCCGTTGAGGCCGGTGATGGCATAAAGCACGGCCTGGCCGTCCTGCACCGCGATTTCCAGATCGCGCAGATCGGTGCCGAAAATCAGATCTTCCGTGCCGAACCGTCCGGTGAATGCCAGTGCCATGACCTGCTCCTTTGCGCTTGCGACCGGGGCAGACCCTGGCGGGCCCGCCGGGCGCAAAACGGGAAGCAAAACGGGCAAAATCGGGGACATTGTTTACAGATTGACGACAATTGCGCGAACAGGCCGGGAACGGGGCGGGAACAGGTGGCCCCGCCGGGAGCGCAACGGCGCCCTGCCCGCGGCCGTTGCGCCCCCGGCGCACGCCCCGTTAGCGCCCGCTTGACCCGGCTCTGGCACTCTGGCGCGGATCCCGTTTCCCGCCACTGCCGGAGCCCTTGTTCCATGACCCAGACCTCGCCGATTCTCGCCCTGCCCTATCTGATGCCCTCCCAGGCGCAGAAACATGTGACCCACAACGAGGCGCTGCAGCTTTTGGATGCGCTGGTGCAGCTCAGCGTCGAAGGGTTCGATGCCGCCACCCCGCCCGCCAGCCCGGCCCCGGGCGAGACCCATGCGCTGGGGGCGGCGCCGCAGGCGGCCTGGGCCGGCCATGCCGGCGGGATCGCGGTCTGGCAGGGCGAGGGCTGGCTGTTCCTCGCCCCCCGGCCCGGCTGGCGCGCCTGGAGCCTGGCGGATGCGGAGCTGCGGGTGTGGGACGGCAGCGCCTGGGTGCTACCGCCTGCCGCAACCCAGAACCTGGCCCGGATCGGGGTGGGCACCGCGGCGGATGCCGCCAACCCGCTGTCGGTGTCCGGCCCGGCAACGCTGCTGACCCATGCCGGCAGCGGCCACCAGCTCAAGGTGAACAAGGCGGCCGGCAGCGACACCGCCTCCGTGCTGTTCCAGTCGGGCTGGAGCGGCCGGGCCGAGATGGGGCTGGCGGGCAATGACGATTTCTCGGTGAAACTCTCCGCCGATGGCAGCAGCTGGAGCACCGCGCTGGCGCTGCAGGCAAACGGGCGCGCAGGATTCGGCACCGCCAGCCCGGCGGCGCATCTGGAGATCCTGGGCGGCAGCGACGACTACCTGCTGGCAGGCGATGGCAGCACCGGCTTCCGGCTTGGCGCGGACGGCAACGGCAGCTGCTCCGGCGCCTGGTCCGGCGGCGGCGCCGATTACGCGGAATGGTTCGAATGGGCCGACGGCAACCCGGACGCCGAGGACCGCCGCGGGCTGTCGGTGGTGCTGGAAGGCGCCAAAATCCGCCCGGCGCAGCCCGGAGAGGTGCCCATCGGCGTGATCAGCAGCAATCCGGCGGTGATCGGCGACGGCGATCTGGGCGAATGGAAGCACCGCTGGCGGCGCGACGCCTATGGCGGCCTGCTGCGCGATGCGGCAGGCCAGCGGCAGGAAAACCCTGCCTATGACCCGTCACAGCCTTACGTGCCGCGGTCAGAGCGCCCGGAATGGGCGCTGGCGGGTCTTCTGGGCAAGCTCCGGCTGCGCCACGGCCAGCCCGCAGCGCCGGGCTGGATCCGGATGCGGCAGATCTCTGCGGAGGTGGAGGAATGGCTGGTCCGGTGAGGGCGGCGGGCGAGGCCTTGCCCTTTGGCGCCCTGGCCGCGGGGCGCGCGACTGCAATCGCGGCCCGTTTTGCGGCAGCCCGGGTTACGCCAGCCCGACCACGTCGATCAGCTTCAGCCCTTCCGGCAGTTTGTCCTTGAGGCCCGCAAAGGCAGAGTGCTTGACCAGCACGCAGGCCACATCGGCCGCGGCCAGCGCCTGTTCCAGATCCGCAAGCACGATGCCGCCTTCGCCCAGCCGGGCGGGCAGCGCCTCGATATGCGGCTCTACTGCCAGCACCTGGCAGCCCAGTTTGCTGAGCTCCGCGGTGATCCCCAGAGCGGGGCTTTCACGCAGGTCGTCAATGTCCGGTTTGAACGCCAGGCCCAGGCAGGCAACCTTGATATCCCCCATGGACCGGGACGGCTCTGCGGCCAGCACATCCATGACCGCATCGCGCACCTTCTGCAGCACCCATTTGGGCTTGCCGTCATTGCCGTCGCGGGCGGCACGGATCAGCTTGGCCTCTTCCGGGGCGGAGGCGACGATGAACCAGGGGTCCACAGCGATGCAATGGCCGCCGACACCGGCGCCCGGCTGCAGGATATTGACGCGGGGGTGGCGGTTGGCCAGCGAAATCAGCTCCCAGACGTCGATGCCGAACTTGTCGCAGATCACCGACAGTTCATTGGCAAAGGCGATCTGCACATCGCGCGAGCTGTTCTCGGTCAGCTTGCACATCTCGGCGGTCTTGGCGTCGGTGACGATGCAGTCGCCCTGCACAACCTTCTTGTACATCGCGATCGCCATCTCGCTGGCGCGTTCGGTCATGCCGCCGATGATGCGGTCATTCTCCACCAGTTCGCGCACCACATGGCCGGGCAGCACCCGCTCGGGGCAATGCGCCACCTGCACGTCAGCGTCATTGCCGGCATCCTGCGGGAAGCTCAGATCCTGCCGCGCCTCGGCCAGCCAGGCCGCCATCTGCTCGGTGGCACCAATCGGCGAGGTGCTTTCCAGCACCACCAGATCGCCCGCCTTCAGCACCGGGGCAATCATATTGGCCGCCGACTGGATGTAGCTCAGGTCCGGCTCATAGCCTTCCCGGAACGGCGTGGGCACGGCAATGACAAACGCCTCTGCCGGCTCTGCCTCGAGGGTTGCGCGCAGACTGCCATCGGTGACCGCCTTGTGAACGATCCCGTCCAGCTCCGGCTCAACGATGTGGATTTTGCCTGCATTGATCGTCTCAACCACCTTGGGGGAGACATCGACACCGATGACTTCGACCCCCCGGGCAGCAAACAGGGCGGCAGTCGGCAGGCCGATATAGCCCAAACCAATCATCGAGATACGATCAAACATCTTGTCCTCATTATCCAGGTATTTGAAATTCTGCTCAGTCGCGGGTCAGCGCCGCGGCAATCCGCTCGGACGCTTTGCCGTCGCCATAGGGGTTCAGGGCGCGGGCCATCCCGTCATAGGCCTGCGGATCGTTCAGCAGCCGCAGCGCTTCGCTGCGGATCTTCTCCGGATCGGTGCCGACCAGGCGCACGGTGCCCGCCTCGACCGCTTCCGGGCGTTCGGTGGTGTCGCGCATGACCAGGACCGGCTTGCCGAGGCTCGGCGCCTCCTCCTGCACACCGCCGGAGTCGGTGATCAGGAAATGCGACCGCTGCATCAGCCAGACAAACGGCAGGTAGTCCTGCGGCTCGATCAGATGCACCGCCGTGGCATCCCCCAGGATCCGCTTCACCGGCTCCTGCACGTTGGGGTTCAGATGCACCGGGTAGACGATCTGCACATCGCTTTCTTCGCTGATCCCGCGCAGCGCCTGGCAGATGTTCTCGAACCCCTGGCCGAAGTTTTCCCGCCGGTGGCCGGTCACCAGGATCATCCGCTTGCCCTCTTCCAGGAAGGAGAAGCGGGCCTGCATCTCTTCATTCAGCGCCGTATCACTGCCGAACCGGGCCACCACCTGCTGCAGCGCGTCAATCACCGTGTTGCCGGTGACGATGATGTTTCCGTCCGCCACATTCTCGGCCAGCAGGCTCTGGCGGGCGGTTTCGGTGGGGGCGAAATGCAGGTCCGCCATCCGGCCCACCAGCATGCGGTTCATCTCTTCCGGCCAGGGCGCATAGATGTTTCCGGTGCGCAGCCCGGCTTCGACATGGCCCACGCTCACCTGCGCGTAAAAGGCCGCCATCGCCGCCGCCATTGTGGTGGTGGTATCGCCGTGCACCAGCAGCCGGTCGTAATGGTGTTCCTTTAAAACATCACGCAACGCCAAAATGATCCTAGAGGTGATATCGGTCAGATCCTGGCCCGGCTTCATCACGTTCAGGTCGAATCGCGGCGTGATGCCAAAAAGCTGCAAGACCTGATCCAGCATCTCACGGTGCTGTGCGGTCACGCACACGTCCACCTGAAGCCCCTCGGTTGCCTGCAGTTTTTTGACGACAGGCGCCATCTTGATGGCCTCCGGACGGGTGCCAAACACCATAAGAATTTTCAACTTCAGACCCTCTTTGAGACGCGCTGGAAACGCGGTTCTCTTAGCAACTCTGGCTTGAATTACAACCTGTCACTTTTTCAGCGGGGTTTTGCGCAAAAGCAAGCCGGGCGGATTGCAGACAGCTTGCCCTGCCGCTAGGAGAAAGCCGGAACAATCCGGCCCAGAACCGGGCTGCAGGCCAGCAGATAAAGAGGATCAGCAGCGATGACAAGACAGTATTTCGGGACCGACGGCATTCGTGGCCGGGCCAACACAGGCCCCATGACCGCCCCCTTCATGGTCCAGCTCGCTGCCGCCGTCGGCCAGTATTTCAACGCCACCTCGCAGACCCGGCGCGTGGTGATCGGCAAGGACACCCGGCGCTCCTGCTACATGCTGGAAAACGCCCTCACGGCCGGCTTCACCGCGGCCGGCATGGACGTCTTTGCACTGGGGCCGCTGCCGACCCCGGCGGTGGGCCTGCTGACCCGCTCGATGCGCGCCGATCTGGGCGTGATGATCTCGGCCAGCCACAACCCGCATCATGACAACGGCATCAAGTTCTTCGGCCCCGACGGCTTCAAGCTGTCGGACACCGCCGAGCAGGAGATCGAGGCCATCCTGGCCGCCGGCACCAGTGCCACGGACACGGACCATCTCGGCCGGGTCACCCGGCTGAACGACTCCGCCGCACGCTACGTCGAATATGCCAAGACCACGCTTTCGGGCCGGACCCGGCTGGACGGGCTGAAAATCGTGATCGATTGCGCCAATGGCGCTGCCTACAAGGCCGCCCCGGAAGTGCTCTGGGAACTGGGCGCAGAGGTCATCCCGGTCGGCGTGGCGCCCAACGGCTACAATATCAACGACGGCTGCGGCTCGACCAGCCCCGGGCTGGCAGCAAAGACGGTGCTGGAAACCGGCGCCGACCTGGCGATCTGCCTGGACGGGGACGCCGACCGCATCATCATGCTGGACGAAACCGGCACGGTGGTGGACGGCGACCAGATCATGGCGCTGCTGGCCTCCCATTGGGCGCGCCAGGGCCGGCTCAACCGCAACACCCTTGTTGCCACGGTGATGTCGAACCTCGGCCTGGAGACCTATCTGGCGGATCAGGGCATCACCCTGCGCCGCACCGCGGTGGGCGACCGCTATGTGGTTGAGGAAATGCGCCAGGGCGGCTTCAACATGGGCGGCGAGCAATCCGGCCACATCGTGATCACCGACAACACCACCACCGGCGACGGCCTGCTGGCCGGGCTGCAGGTGCTGGCGCTGCTGAAGGAAACCGGCGAGAAGGCCAGCCGCCTGACCCGCCAGTTCACACCAGTGCCGCAGCTGCTGCAGAACGTCCGTTACAAACCGGGGCAGAACCCGCTGGACCAGGCCGCCGTGCAGGAGGCCATCCGCCGCGGCGAGGCCGACCTGAACGGCAGCGGCCGCCTGCTGATCCGCAAGTCCGGCACCGAGCCGCTGATCCGGGTGATGGGCGAGAGCCCGGACGAGGCGCTGCTGCAGGCCGTGGTGGCCAATGTGGCGCAGACGGTTGCGGAAGCCGGGTGAGCCGCAGCCCGGAAGATTTCCGGTCCGGCTTGCTGGCGGCCGCAGAGGTTCTGCGGGCCCGCGGCCGGCCTGCATCTGAGCGCCAGCTGCGGCGGCGGGCTCTCCGGTCCGCAGATGATGCGGGCGGCTTGTGGCGCCTTCTGCGCCAAACCCAGGACGCGGGCGATACCGGCACCGCGCTTGCCCTCTACCGGGATCTCATCGCGGTGCTGGCACCGCAGCGCGGGGCAGCCGCTGCCGAAGCGCTCAGCTCGCTGGCGCAAGAGCCTGTGGCCGCCCTGCACATGGCCGAAACCCTTCCCGCCCCGCCCCCGGAGCCGCTGAAGCCCATTCCCGGACGGGCCGCCTACCTGCTGAACTATGCCCTGCCGCAAGTGGCAAACGGCTACACCCTGCGCGGCCAGGCCATAGCTGCCGCCCTGAAAAACCACGGGGTGGACCTGATCTGCCTGACCCGGCCCGGCTTTCCCCTCGACCGCTCCCCGCCGCAGGCGTTCCGCCCCGCAGACCAGGTGGCAGGTGTCGAATACCTGCATGAGGCCCTGCCGGTCCTGGAAGGGTTTTCCGGGTTCTCCGCCTATCTGCCCGCCGCCGCCCGCGCCCTGGAGGCCCGCCTGCGCGCGCTGCGCCCTCAGACCGTCATCGCGGCCTCGAATTTTCAGACCGCCCTGCCCGGGCTGCTTGCCGCCCGCCGCCTGGGCCTGCCGTTCTGCTACGAAGTGCGCGGCTTCTGGGAGCTCACCCAGCTTTCAGCGGATCCCGGCATCGAGCCCACACTCTTCTACCAGCTGCAATATGCGCTGGAGTGCTGCACGGCGGCCCAGGCAGACCATGTGTTCGCCTTGGCCGCCCCGATGCGGGAGGAGCTGATCCGGCGCGGTGTGCCTGCGGATAAGATCACCCTGGCGCCCAATGGCTGCGATACCGCGAAATTCATTCCGCAGCCCCGCAATGCAGCGCTGGCAGCACGCTACGCAATCCCGGAAGGCGTGCCGGTGCTCGGCTACATTGGCAGCTTCGTGCAATATGAAGGGCTGGACGATCTTATCCGCGCCTGCAGCCTGCTGCGGCAGCGCGGCCTGGAGTTCCGGCTGCTGCTGGCGGGCAGCGGGCCGACTGAACAGGGCATCCGGCAAGCCGCCTCGGAAGCCGGGCTGGATGGCTGGCTCATCATGCCCGGCCGCATCCCGCATGAGGAAGCCGCGGCGCATTACTCCCTGATCGACATCACCCCTTTCCCGCGCAAGCCTCAGCCTGTCACCGAACTGGTGCCGCCGCTGAAACCGCTGGAAGCGATGGCCATGGAAAAGGCGGTTGCGGTCTCCTCCGTGCGGCCGCTTGCAGAGATGGTGGCGGATGGCGAAACCGGCGTGACTTTCGAGAAGGGCGATGCCGAAGACCTGGCCCGCACCCTGGCGCAGCTGATCGCCGACCCGGCGCTGCGCGCGCGCCTGGGCAAGGCGGGACGCAAATGGGTGGCCCGGGAGCGCAGCTGGAGCCAGGCAGCAATGGAGATTGCCCGCACCATCGGCAGCCCTGTTTCAAAGCCAGGAATGCGATGACGCATCTTTACCCCCAACCTGTTTACGGCCTGCGCTGCGGGCGGTATCACAACCAAGCCTTTGCCAAACCGGACAAGGGTCATTTTCATTGGCTCAGTTTGGGTGCCTCATATCATGCACGTTGACGAGACCCGCAGCGGCCTGATCCAGGCGGCACGGGAACTGGAACGCTTAGGGCGGCAGAACTCTGCGATAGCGCTGCTGCAGTCTGCGGCCCGGGACGGCAACGACACAGCCCTTTTATGCGCATTGCAAAAAACCGCAGAACGCGGACAGAACCGGCAGGCGGCCCAAACCGCCCTGCAGCAGCTGGAACAAACCCTTGGCCCGCACAGCCCTGACCTGGTCCGTATCCGCAACAGCCGCCATGTCTTCGTGGAGTCGGGCTGGAACACGGGCACGCCGCGGATCGCAGGCATCATGGATGAGTTCACGGCCGCCAGCTTTGCCCCGGAGTGCGTGTACCTTCCCCTTGAGCCTGAACGCTGCATCACCCAGCTGGCGCATTTCCGGCCGGCATTCGTATTTGTGGAATCGGCCTGGCATGGCAGCGGCGGCGCCTGGAACCGTATGGTCAGCACACCTGCTCCGCAGCTGATTGGGATGCTGGAATGGTGCAGGCAAAACGGCATCCCCTCTATTTTCTGGAACAAGGAAGACCCGGTCCATTTCCACACCTTCCTGGATGCTGCGCGCCTATGCGACTTTGTCTTCACGACCGACATGGACTGCATCCCGTCCTACAAGGACGCCTTGGGCCACGCGCAGGTCTACTTCCTGCCTTTTGCGGCCCAGCCCCAAGTGCACAATCCGATCGCCACGCTGCCGCGCAAAGACGCCTTCAACTTTGCCGGCTCCTATTATCTGCGCTACCCCGAACGCCAGCGCGATCTTGCTGCCATGATCGAAACGGCCCGCGCCTTGCGGCCGGTCGAGATCTACGACCGGCACCACGGCCAGGATCATCCGCACTACAAGTTCCCGGACAAATACCAGCCGATGATCCTGGGCGCGCTGCCGTTTTCTGAGATCGGCAAGGCCTATAAGGGCTACCGCTACGGCATCAACATAAATACCATCAAACAGTCGCAGACCATGTTTGCCCGCAGGGTCTATGAGCTGATGGCCTCAAACACCGTGGTGGCCAGCAATTTCTCCCGCGGAATGCGGATGCTGTTCGGCGATCTGGCAATCTGTTCGGATCAGCCCGCCAGGCTGTCCGGCGCCTTTGAAGCGCTCACCGCAGAGGACACAAGATACCGCAAGTTCCGGCTGCTGGGGCTGCGCAAAGTCCTGCAGGAGCACAGCTATGCCGCGCGCCTGGGCTACATCCTCTCCAAGGTCACCGGCCAGCCCTTCGCGCCCAGCCTGCCAGCCGCCGCTCTGATTGCCTCTGCTGCCACCGCAGAGGAGGCCCGCAGGCTGACCGCTGCCTTCCAGGCCCAGGCCCACCCCCGCAAGCACCTGTTCCTGCTCGCTGCGGAAGCTGGCGCCCCCGGCAGCGGCGGCGATGTCTCGGTGTTCAGCCACGCCGAAAGCCTGCTGGCGGCGTTTGACAAGCGGCGCCGCGAATTTGCTTTTGCAGGCTGCCTGGACCCGGCGGATTTCTACGGCGAACACTACCTGACCGACCTGCTGCTCGCGCCCCGCTACAGCGATGCAGACGGGGTCTCTAAGGGCTGCCATTTTCAGGCCACGGGCCATGGCGCCGCCCTGCAGCGCGAAGACCTGCGCTACCGCCACAGCTGCTCCATGCGGCTTGCCGCGGGCCTGGTGCGCACCCGGCATCTGACCGGCAGCCTGCTGGCAGACTGCCTCCGCGACCCGGCCTCGGCCGCCGCCAAAGATCTGCGCACCCTCGCCATTGACGAATTCAACTACTGCCGCAACGGCGCCGAAGATCCCGCAGCACAGGCCCTGGCCCGCGATATGGAGCTGCCCTGCCAGGGCGCCCCGCTGGCCCGCTTCTACGGCATCGCGGAAGACTTGCCCGCCGCCAAACCGCGCCCGCGCCCGCAGGCCCTGCCCGCCCTGGCCGCGGCAGAGATCTTCTCCGGCGCTATCCTGCCCGAGGGCAGGCCTCTGGCCAAGCGCCTGGAGGACGGGCAGCTCGTGATCACCTCCCAGGATGAGGGCGGCGGACCCGCGGATGTCTGGATGACGCGCAAGTATCCGCGCGACGCGCTCAACCTCGAGAGCAACAGCTGGTTCAGCTTCGGCCTCACGCACAGCCTGCAGCAGGGCCAGCTGATCTGCGAATATTATGACAGCGGCGGCCGGAAAATCAGCCATTCAATGTTCGCCAAGGGCGGGCGCCATGCCCTGGCGCTGCCGGAGCACTGCACCCAGATCCGCTTCGGCCTGAGGCTGCGCGGCCCTGGAAAGCTGGCGCTTTCGGACCTGGTCTTCGGTGATCAGGCCGTCTTTCCACCGGTGATGGCCGGCCGCTCCGGGACCCTGGTTCTGACCAAGCAGTACCCCTCCTGCGATGACCTCTACAAATACGGTTTCCTGCACAGCCGCATCCGGGGCTACCGCCGGCAGGGGCTGGATGCTGACGTCTTCCGCCTCAACCCCGGCAGCGCGCAACCCTATGATGAATTTGAAAATATCGACGTCGCCACCGGAGACGCCGCGCTGCTGGACGCAACCCTGCGCAGCGGCCGCTGCAAACATGTCCTGGTGCATCTTCTGGACCCGGCCATGTGGGAGGTGCTGAAGAAGCATCTGCACAGGATCCGGGTCACCATCTGGATCCATGGCGCCGAGATCCAGCATTGGCAACGGCGGGCGTTTGAATTCCCGCGCATGTCTGCCGCTCAGATTGAGCAGAAGAAACAGCGGACCGGTGCATACCTCAAGCTTTGGCAGGAGGTCTTCTCCAGCCCTGAGGCAAACCTGCATCTTGTTTTTGTCTCCCGCACCCTGCTGGAAGAAGCCGCCGCAGATGTTGGGCGGCGTCCGCCGGACGGCCGCTATTCGGTCATTCACAACTTCATTGACGGGGAGATTTTCCGCTACTGCCCCAAAGCCCCCGAAGACCGCTTCCGCCTGCTGTCCATCCGGCCCTATGCAGGCCGCAAATACGCAAATGATCTGACCGCGGCGGCAATCACCGCGCTCTCCCAAAGGCCGGGTTTCGAGGCGTTTGACATCACCATCGCCGGCGACGGCCCGGATTTTGAGGAAGAGACCAAAGCGCTGCGGGGCTTGCCCAATGTGACATTGCACCAGGGCTTTCTGACCCATCCGGAAATCGCTGATCTGCACCGCAGGCACGGTGTGTTCATCACCCCGACCCGCTGGGACAGCCAGGGCGTTTCGCGGGATGAAGCAATGGCATCAGGCCTGGTCCCGGTTTCGACCCGGACCTCAGCAGTGCCTGAATTCGTGGATGAATCCTGCGGCATTCTCACCCCGCCCGAAAATGCCTTGGCGCTTGCAGATGCCATCGAAAGGCTGTCGCTGGATCCGGATATGTTCCTGCGCCTGTCCAAAGCCGCTGCAGGCCGCGCGCGTGCGCAATCCGGCTTTCAGCAAACCATCGCCCGCGAAACAGCCCTGATCAGAGCCCTATGACCAGATATCCGCTGCCAACCGCTTTCCTCCCCCATCCAGCTCCTGTAACCACTGCCACACCTGTCTGAGATTTGAGGCACCACGATATGCACAAGATTATTACGGACCTCCCTGCTTCCGCCTCACTCCCGAAGCGGGACGTTCCAGCCGGCCGGAACCGCGCGCCCGCGGACAAAGCACGCAACCGCATGCATTGGGTTGCGTCGCAAGTATCGGGAGAGCGCGTCCTGGATATCGGCACCCGAGAGGGCGCACTCCCGATCTTGCTTGCCCGGGAAGGCTTCCATGCTGTTGGCATCGACCTGGATGCAGAAGCTGTCGCATGTGCAAACAGCGCCCTCAGCGCAGAGCCCGAAACAGTCCGTGAGCGCATTGAGTTCCGCAATGCCGGCCTCTTTCAAAGCGGGCTGGACGCCATTTTCGACACCATTGTTCTGGACGATGTGATCGGACATGTAAGTAATGTGCCCAATTTCCTGCGCCTCGCGTTCACTCACCTCAAGGAAAACGGCCGCGCCATTGTGACCACGCCTTTCGGCAACGGCAACGGCAACGGCAGCAAGCATGATTTTTTCCTGAGCGATATCGGCGAACTGCTGCAGCCTTACGGGCAACTGGCAGCCATGAGCGTTGAAGACGGGTACATCCGGGCAGTCCTGATCAAAGGCAGCGGGGCCGAAGAGCCTGCACCGCTCCCCATCCCGCAGCTTCTTGCCGAAACGGAACACGCCACCCTGAAGGCACAGACAGACCTGCTGGACTGTATCGGCCGTCTGCGGCAGGACCATCAGATCCAGCAGGCGGAGCTGGACGCCGCGCGGCAAGCCGCAGCGCACAGCGAACAGGCGCAAGCGCTGCTGCAGCGTGAACTCGCCACGTGGCAAGCAGAAGCCCAAGCGTCAGGCGAGAAGCTGAGGGGGCTGCAAGCTGAGGTGCGCAGGCTGAACGCCCAGCTTCAGTCGGCCCAGGAAGAGGCCCGGGAAAACCGGGACTCTCTGATCCGGCTGCAAACTGAGGTCAGCACTGGCCAAAACAGCATGGCAGAGGAGCGTGCCGCCCTGAAAGCCGAGCTGCAGGCGGCCACTCTGAAGGAGCAGGCTGCGGCAGAGGCTTGGGAGGCGGAAAAGGAGCGCTATACTGCCAGCCTGGCAGAGGCCGGGCAGCAGAATGCGGCGTTGCTGGCGGAAATTCAGGCCCTCACGGAACAGGCCGCTCGGCTTGCCGAAGAAAATGAGGCTTCGGCTGATCAGCCCGGCCCGCAAACCGCATCAGGAACAGACAGCACTGAATGGCTGAGAGTTCTGGAAACACTGCCCGCGGAAATGGGAGCGGAGGCACAGCCGGCTGCTGAAATCTGCCTGCAGCTTTCCAGCGCAGCGGCAGCTGCCGATCCGGAAGCCGCCTGCCTGCTCAGCTCTATCGCGCACAGATTGATGCCAGGCCCGCGCGCGGACAAGATACACGGCTTCCGCCTGCTGCAGACCGGCTTGCATCAGCAAGCCGCAACCCTGCTCGGTGCTTTGGCGGAAGCCGGCTACCCTGGTGTATCCTCCCGTGAGCAGCGGGAAATCGAGGCGCTCCTTTCCGGCGCTGGAATGCCGGACATGCAACCGCAGCTGCGTGTCGCTGCGATCATGGACGAGTTCACCTATACATCCTATGCGCCGGAATGCGACCTGATGCAGCTTACTCCGGAAAACTGGCAGCAGGAGCTGCAAGATTTCCGCCCGCAAATGCTGTTCATCGAATCCGCCTGGCGCGGAAAAGACGGCAAATGGGGGCCGAAGGTCGGCCATCTCAGCCCAGAGGTGCGGGGCATTGTGGCCTGGTGCAAGGACCGCCGGATCCCGACTGTATTCTGGAACAAGGAGGATCCGGTTCATTTCGAAACCTTCCTGACGACAGCCGCGCAATTCGACATTGTCTGCACCACCGATCTGGACCGCGTTGGATCCTACAAGGCAAAGCTGGGTCACGACCGGGTCTATTTCCTGCCCTTCGCCTGCCAGCCCGCCATCCATAACCCGGTTGAAACCTGGGACCGCCAGGATGCCTTCTGCTTTGCCGGGGCCTACTACGTGCGTTATCCGGACCGGACCCGGGATCTGGAGAACTTCATTGAAGCCCTGCCCGGTTTCCGGCCGCTCGAGATCTATGACCGCAACTTCGGCAAGGATCATCCCGATTACATGTTCCCGGACGCCTACAAGCCATTCATCGTTGGCACGCTGCCGCCAGAGCAGATTGACCGCGCCTACAAAGGATACCGCTTCGGCATCAACCTGAATTCCGTCAAAAACTCGCAAACCATGTTTGCCCGCCGGGTCTATGAGCTGCTCGGTTCAAACACCATCACGGTCTCCAACTATTCCCGCGGTCTGCGGCACATGTTCGGCAGCCTGGTGATCTCCAGCGACAACGGCAATGAAATCCTGGAGCAGCTGCAGAGTGCCGACCTGGACAAGCTGCGCCTGGCGGGGCTGCGCAAGGTTATGAGCGAGCATACATACGGCGCACGGCTGAACTATGTCGCCCGCAAGGCCGGCCTTGCGGAAGATACATACAAGCTGCCCCCGGTCACTGTGCTGGCGCACGCACGGAACGAAAATGAAGCCCTGTCCCTGACAGCCCATTTCCGCCGCCAGGAAGGCGTGGAAGCCGAACTGCTCCTGGTGCTGGACAGCAGCCTCGCCTATCTCGCAGAGGCGCTTGAGGACCGCAGCATCCGGACCCTTCCTGAAGCTCAAGCAGCAAACCTGCTGCTGGAAGACACCGCTGCCGAAGGCGCCTGGGGCGCCTGCATGGCAGCCGGAGACTACTACGGGCCGAATTATCTGCGCGACCTCCTGCTGGCCACGCGCTACACCCAGGCCGCCGTGATCTGCAAGGCCGAGCATTATTCGTTTGCAGACAGCAGTGTATCCCTCAAGGCAAACGGCCAAGCTTACCGGCCGGCCGCTGCAGCAGCTCTGCGCCGCGCCCTGCTGGCCCCCTGCTTTCTGCAAGGGCAAACTCTGGAGCATCTGCTGACAGATTTGCCCAATGCCAGTGTCTCTTCGGAGCAGCTTGAGATCTTTGCCACCGATCCCTGCAACTACTGCGAAAACGGCAGCGGGGCGGACGGCGCCCCCTGTTCCGGCGTTGCTGCCGCCGTGGATGACCTGGAGGATTTGAACCCCGGCTTCCCGCTGGCCGAGCTGGAGCAGCAGGCAGAAACCTGCGCCCCGGCAGTGGACCCCGTCACTCAGGCACCGGAGGTTGCGGCCGCGGCGCTGATGGCAAAGGTCAGCGCCCCGGCGGACGGCAGCGTCACCTGGGAAGAGGAGGCCGGCGGGCTGCTCCTGACCTCGAACCTGCCGGACGGCAAACATATTTACCTCTACCAGCCCGGGGAGCACGCCGTGGCGGACGTGAGCCGGAACGGCCAGCTGCGGCTGCACCTCGAGGCGGACCCGGGGCTGAACCTGCAATGCGCCGCGCTGTTCCTCGACAAGGACAAGCAGCGCCTGGGCCATATTATGGCCCCGATGAACAAGAACACCCGGGCAGACCTGCCGGAGGGCACCGCCTGGGTGCGCTTCGGCCTGCGGATCTATTCGGGCGGCCAGGCCGTGGTCAAGCGCCTGCTCCTGGGCGAGCGCGCGCCGCAGCCGGTTCCGGTCCTCAGCAAGGCCCGCCATTTGGTGCTGACCAACCACTACCCCTCCTGGGAGGACATCTACCGCAACGGCTTCGTGCACAGCCGGGTCAAGGCCTACCGCGAGCAGGGCGAGGCGGTGGACGTCTTCCGCCTGCGCCCCGGCCGGGACCTGGCCTTCCACGAATTCGAGGGCATCGATTGCATGACCGGCAGCCGCCAGCAGCTCAACGCGATGCTGGCGCAGGGCCTTTATGACACGGTGCTGGTGCATTTCCTGGACGAGGACATGTGGCAGGTGCTGGAGCCGCATGTGCGCCGGGGCCTGCGCGTCATCGTTTGGCTGCATGGTTCCGAAGTGCAGCCATGGCACCGGCGTGCGTTCAACTACCAGACCGAAGCCGAACTGGAAGCCGCAAAAGCCGCCAGCGGCAAGCGGCTGGATTTCTGGCGCCGCGTTCTGGACGGTATCCCGCCAAACCTGCACCTGGTGTTCGTGTCGCAATATCTGCGCAACGCCGTGGAGGAGGACCTCCAGCTCCGGCTGCCGGCGGCCAGCGCATCAATCGTCCACAATCCGATCAAAAGCGATCTCTTCAGCTATGGAGGCAAGGACGCCGGGCAGCGCTGCAAGATCCTGTCCATCCGCCCGTTTGCCTCGCGAACCTATGCAAACGACCTGACCGTTCAGGCCATCCTGGCCCTCAAGGACAAGCCTTTCTTTGACGAGCTGGAGTTCCGCCTGGTCGGCCGCGGGCCCTTGTTCGAGGATACCGTGGCCCCCGTCCGGAACTTCAAGAACGTAATCTTGGAGCAGGCTTTCCTGACACAGCCTGAAATTGCCAGGCTCCACAAGGAGTATGGCATCTTCCTGTGCCCGTCCCGCATGGACAGCCAGGGCGTGTCGCGGGACGAGGCGATGGCCTCGGGGCTGGTGCCGGTGACGACGGATGTCGCGGCGATCCCGGAATTCGTGGACGAGCGCTGCGGCTTCCTGGCGCCGCCGGAAGATGCGACCGGTCTCGCCGCCGCGATCGAAACGCTGTATCACGACCCCGCCCGCTTCCAGCAAATGTCTGCCGCGGCAGCAGCCCGCGTGCGCCGCCAGTCCGGCGGGGATCTCATCGTTGACCAAGAACTGCGCCTGTTTGCCGCGCGCCAAGACCAAGAGGAAACACCAGGCCATGATGCCGGACTTGCAGCCCGCTGACGTACCCCCCGCCGTACTACAAGACCCCCAGGAGCTGCCGGAATGCCTTCTGGGCCGGCAGCTCCTGGAGTACCGGCACTACAGCCTGCAGGGCGCAGGCGAGCGCTATTCCCTCGAGATGCTCTCGGGGGATGGCGATATCACCCTGGAGAGCGCCCATGCCACCGCCGGCTATTCCGGCGGACTCGGCAGCTACCAGCTGCGGCTGAAACTGCCGGAGGCGGCCCTGGCCAATGGCATCGGCGCCCGGATCCGGCTGCGCGGCTGGCAGCAGATCAGCTACATCGCCATCGGCTACACCGGGGCCGGCGGCTTCGAGCACGTCAAGGCCGGCAACCCGGCGCAGGATCACTGGTTCGATTTTTCTGCCGGCCATGGCGATCTCGCCTGGGGCTGGCGGCACGGCTGGGATCATCCGGATGACGCTCAGGCCCCCGACATCCGGCTCTACATCAAGGGCACGCCGGGCGAAGCCGCGCATCTGGATGTCGCGGATATGCTGCTCTGGCGGGAAGCGCCGCTCGACGGGGAGGCGCTGGCCGGCCAGAACCTGCCCCTGCCGCCGCGGGTCCTGCACGCCATCCGCGCCTACGAACTCAAATGCTTCCGCAACTACCAGAGCCAGGCCCGTGCTTTCATGGAAGACGGCAAATGCCCGCTTTACGGGGATGTGCTGCTGGACTGGCCCGCGGACGCGGTGCTGCCGCCCGCCCTGCCGGAGACCGGCACCTACCAGTTTTCCTGGCACGCCCTGCACCCGGCAGTGATGCTGATGCTCCATGCCCATGACACCGGCGAGACCGGCCCGCTGTTTGCCGCCCGCGACTTGGTCATGAGCTGGCTGGAGCGCAGCTATGACACCCCGGACGCCAATCTGAAATATGCCTGGTACGATCATGGCACTGCGGAGCGCTGCCTGGCCATGATCCAGCTTTATGGCCTCGGCCAGGCGCATGGCTTCGACGCGCGCTGCCAGGACCGGCTGCGGCGCGCGATCTTCCGCCATGCCCAGCTGCTGGCCTCAGAGGTCTTCTATGCGGGCCACCAGCCGACGCGCTATCACAACCACGCCTGGTTCCAGGACCTGGTGCTGCTGGCAACCGCCCTGGCCTTTCCCCGCTGGCCCTGTGCTGCGCTCTGGACCAGGACCGCGATCACCCGCCTGGAAGATCAGTTCGAGAAACTGATCGTGCGGGACGGAGGGTATTCCGTCTTTGTCGAAAACTCGATCGGCTATCACCACGGGGTGCAGCGGCTGATTGAATTTGCCGGCAACCTCGCCACCCTCAGCGGCCATCCCACGGAAATTCCCGCAGTAGCGGCGGAATTGCAGAAATTCTCGGATTTCTTCCGCTACCCCGACAGCCGCCGCACCCTCAGCCAGGGCGACACCTTCCGCCTGCCAAACCAGGACGGGGTCAACCCGCGCGGCCAGATCCCCTATGGCAAACCTGCCTTCACGGTGCTGCCAAGGGCCGGCTATGCCATCTGGCAGGGCAACCACCAGGACCGTCCCTTCATGCTGACGATGCTGGCAACCTCGCTGTCACGCACTCACAAGCACGAAGACAACCTGGCGGTCTCGCTCTATTTCGACGGGGTGGAATGGCTGATCGACAACAGCTTCTATTCGCATGAATACACCCAGCCCCTGCCCGCCTACCTGCGCTCGGCAGCGGCCCACAACTGCGTCTGCCTGCCCGGTCAGGCCTATTCGATCGACCCTGGCCTGGCGCATTTGGACGGCCGCAGCGAAGACGGCATCTGCACGGCCGAAGGCGCGCATGAGGCTTACGCGGGGCTGACCCTGGCGCGGAGCGTGAGCGGCCCGCTGACGCAGCTGGACTTCACCGGGGAAGACGGGATTTCGCAACCGCAGGAGACCGCGCAGCTGCGCTTCCACTGCGGCGAGCATGTCACGGCCCGGCTGGAAGACGGCAAGGCGGTGCTGACGCATCCCGGCTCGGCGTTTTCGCTGATCATCGACTTCGGGGACCTGCCTGCGCGCATCGCCCGCGGCGAGCAGGACAGCACTCCGATGGCCGGCCTGGTCGGGCATCATTTCATGACCCACGCCGAAACCGATACGCTGATCGTGGATCTGGGCAGCCAGGAGACCGCCCGCTGGCGGATCAGCGCGGTTGAAAACTAGTGTGACATCCGGCAGGGCCGTTTTACGGCCCTGCTGCTAAAGTGACGTCAGTTTGCCGCCCCCGGCCGTCGAACCGTTACCGTCCAGGCCGTGGTCATCGGAGAGGGATACAGAACGATATTGTCGGATCGCGCAAAGAATGCCCCGTTGCTGTCAGCTTTGCGTGAGCTGACGCCATTCATGAAATTGCTCTTGGTGCCGCGCCGGTTGGGCAGGGCCACATGCCGTTCGACCTGGCCGTCAAGGAAATCCACCACCGTAAGCGTCGCAGCGCCTTGCATGAGTTTCGCCTCCGAAACCGCAAGCGCGTAGCGGTCGTCCAGTTGGATGAAGTTGCGAATTTCGTTGAAACCGCAATGCCCTGCCGCGAGCTGAACGCTGCCAAGCCGGTCCTTGCGCATGATGCACAGCTTGGCCCCGGCCCCCTTGAAGGTGTCATCGGTGGCCCACACCAGCGTGTCCGCGGTCTGAACCATGCCGGTAAACCGGTAGACCTTGTTCTGCAGCCGCTCCGGGATATCGTCTTTGCCAGCGCCTTCCAAGCGCTGCAGGGGTACTTCCTGCCAGGTCTCGCCGTCATCTTCCGACACCCAGAACCGGGACTGGTCTTCCGTATCGCCGGAGCCCAGATACCAGCGGCCCGGTCTGCTGGTGCATTTCTGCACAAGATGGAAATGCCGGATGCGGCCCTTTTTAGGGTCTTCCGGATGCCCGGTTTCGCTGAAACATTTTGCCCAGCTGCGGCCGCCATCCACCGAGCGCCAAACGTTCACGGTCTCCGCGCAATAGGGATATTCGCACCAGATGAGAGTGCCGGTCTGCGGGCATTGGTCGATACTCCAGGAACCATGCCAAGAGTATGCACCCGCCGGAGCCTCAGCCAGTTTCTGCCAGTCCGCACTGAAGAGATGCACCATGCCGGTCTTCTCTTGCAGCAGGTGCTGCCCGGCGGCAGTGGTGAAACACTTCTGCGCGTGCAGCCCGGTGCCGAACGTTTCCCACGACCCGCCGCCATCCCGGCTCTCCAAAACAACCCCGTCTTGTGAAGCCAAGACCACTTGCGCCCCTGTCTCAGTGTCTAAAAAATTCTCGAGAAACATGGAGTTTGTTTTCAAAGGCAGGCGCCTGGCTTCGATTACGACATGGCCGCCAGTCTCCAACGGCTCTCTGCAGCTC
>NZ_JBQKUH010000041.1:0-41595 GCF_054968485.1 Leisingera sp. G5_S3_59_S7 | reverse complement strand
CGGTGCTCGGTGGCCAGCGCCTGGATCTGGTCGTAGTCGATCAGGTTGTCGCTTTTGCGCACGCCGTAATGCACCGCGTTGAACCACTTGCCCGACTGGTTCGGCGCCGCGCCGTGGGTCAGGTGGCCGCCGGAGGCCAGATCCATGCCCAGGATGGTGTCGCCGGGCTTCAGCAGGGCCTGGAACACGCCCTGGTTCGCCTGGCTGCCGGAGTTCGGCTGCACGTTGGCGAATTCGCAGCCAAAGAGCTGCTTGGCGCGGTCGATCGCCAGGTTTTCGGCGACGTCGACATACTGGCAGCCGCCGTAGTAGCGGCGCCCCGGGTAGCCTTCGGCGTATTTGTTGGTGAGGACAGAGCCTTGCGCTTCCATCACCGCGGCAGAGACGATGTTCTCGGAGGCAATCAGCTCGATCTCGTCGCGCTGGCGGCCCAGTTCCGCGGTGATCGAGGCATAAAGCTCAGGATCGCGCTCGGCGAGGGATTGGGTGAAAAAGCCGGGATCACGGGTCGCTTCAGTCATGGTGGCTCCGTTTGAGCAGGGGTCAGAATTGAGGGATTTCCTATCGGAAACATCTTTGCGCAGGAAGCCTGTAAAGCGACATTTCCCTGCGACAGAACGGCAACTATGGCCTTTGGCGGAAAGCTGTGATTGTTTCGGAACCAGTTGCCTAATACCGGAAACAGATTTGATGGGTTTGAGAATCGCCTTTCTGGCCAGCGAAGTGGAGGTTGCCCAGGAAGCCCTCGCCGAACTGACCCGCCGTTATGGCCATGTGCCCCCCGAAGAGGCGGATGTAATTGTGGCGCTCGGCGGGGACGGGTTCATGCTGCGCACACTGCACAGCATGGTAAACCACCCGGCGCCGGTTTACGGCATGAACCGCGGCACTGTCGGCTTTCTGATGAATGAATACCGTGAAGACGGGCTGATCGAGCGGCTTGGGGATGCGGTTCAGGAGATCATCAACCCGCTGTCGATGACCGCGATGGACCGCCGCGGCGAGGTTCACAAGGCGCTGGCGATCAACGAGGTGTCGCTGCTGCGCGCCGGCCCGCAGGCGGCACGGCTCAAGGTGTCGGTGGATGGCCGGGTCCGGATGGAGGAGCTGGTTTGCGACGGGGCGCTGGTGTCGACACCGGCGGGCTCCACCGCCTACAACTACTCGGCGCATGGGCCGATCCTGCCGATCGGGGCCGATGTGCTTGCGCTCACTGCCATTGCCGCCTTCCGCCCACGGCGCTGGCGCGGCGCGCTTTTGCCCAGCAACGCGATGGTGCGCTTTGACGTGCTGGAGGCCGACAAGCGCCCGGTGATGGCCGATGCGGACTCGATCTCGGTGGCCGATATCGACTGGGTCGAGATCCGCACGGATCCGGAAGTCCGCCACAAGATTCTGTTCGATCCTGGCCATGGGCTGGAGGAAAGGCTTATTTCCGAGCAGTTTACTTAACCGTTTAACGGAACCTTCACGAGTTTGTGAACTCCCCGGTAACGATTTCATGCGATGCTTTTCCACAGGCAGATGTGGATGGCGTCTGCCCCAGGGCTGAAGCGCCAGAGTGCCGTACCGGCGTGGTTTGAATAACCAGTGCAATTGTTTCCAGCCGGTAGCGCCCACGGAGCCTGCGCCCGAAGCCGGGTCCGCCTTTTATGGCGGGACGGGCGCTGTTTGTAGCGAGTTGTCTGAGTATGGAAGTTCCCCGGGGGCGGTTCACTCCGTTCCCCGGGACCTTATGTCCGCCCGTTGTGCTTGTCTGCCCTGAGTACATGCTGATGCCGGCCTGTGACGCTGCAGGGCCGTGGCGGTATTTCCGGTATGAAATATCGGCCTGAAACACTGGCCTGAACCCCGGGCTGAAACAGTGGCCTGAAATCCAGGTGCTTGCTTGGGAAATCCGCCAGCTTGCAGGGGTGTCTCCGTGCGCTTGGCGTGTGTGGCTGCTGTATACATGCGCCCGACCCGTAACCCGCACCCTTGGCGTCATGGCCAGCAGACCCTCCCACGAGCTTCAAAGAACGTGTGATTACAGGGGCCCCTGAGGCTTGCATTGCGTTGTGCGGGCACTCAGCAGGTCATTTTTTTGTGGCAGTCCGATTGATATGCGGCGCCCTGAAAGCCGTCAGGCCGCCAGAGCGTCCTGCATCTGTAACCCGGCGCGCCCTGCCAGTTGCGGTCAAACGGACCACGCCCCGTAACCCGCTGCTTGCGAGACGCACACCCTCTGACGGCCGCCGGTCTCAGGCGGAACCGGCCTGCATCTTCTCCCACAGGGGCAGGCACATGCGGCCGGCACGGGCCTCGATCGCGGCGCAGGCATCCACGGCCAGATCCTCGCGCCAGCGGCGGGCGGCGATCTGCACGTTGATCGGCTGCGGGCCATTGGTCAGCTGCGCCAGCCGGGCCGGGACGGAGGCCGCAGGCAGGCCGAGGTAATTCATCGCATAGGAGTAAACCGCGCAGCCCAGCACCTCATGCACACCTTCAGCGCCTTCGGTGTCGCGGTCGGGCCGGAAGAAAGGCTGCGGCAGGAAGGGCGACAGCACCAGCGGATACTCTTCCATGAACAGCGACCATTGCCGCGCGTAATGGGTGCGCTTGGCCATCATCTGCAGAAGCTCATCGCCGGCAAACGGCGGAAACTCCTGAAAGTAGACGGCAAAGATATCCCGTACAGTCTGCGAGCCGGCGGCATCCACATCCTGCTTCATCAGCGCATAGATCTCGCCCATCAGCGCGCGGTAGCCGGTGCGTCCGGCCTCAAAGACATTCGGAGGCTCCACTTCTTCGACAACGTAACCCGCATCCGCCAGGGCATCGCGCGCAAAGTCCAGCGCAGCTTCGACTTCCGGATGCAGCTCGTAGCCGTGGGTGTTCTTGGTGAAGGCCACCCGAACCGGCCCCTCCAGCGCCGCGCCGCGCCATGGGCCGGGCACATGGAACGGGTCGCGCGGATCGGCGGCAATCAGCGAAGCCATCGACAAGTGCAGGTCCTCTGCCGTGCGGGTGATCAGCCCCTGCACTGACATCAGCTGCGCCAGCAGCCCGCGTTCCGCCGTCTGGCTGGGATTCCAGGCCGGCACCCGGCCCAAGCCCGGCTTTACTGTAACCGCGCCATTGGCGGCGGCGGGAAAGCGCAAGCTGCCGCCGATGTCATTGCCATGGGCCAGTGCACCGATCCCGGCCATCACGGCCGCCCCCGCACCGCCGGAGGAGCCGCCAGGGGAAATATGCCGCCCCCAGGGGTTATAGGTGCGCCCGTGCAGCGGATTGTCGGTGTCGGCGCGAAAGGAGAACTCCGGCGTGTTGGTCCGCCCGATCACCACCGCGCCGGCCTTGTGCAGGTTTTCCACGACTGGGGCGTCCGCCGGGGCGATCAGGTCTTTCAGCGCAACGACCCCGTTTGAGGTGGCGTGGCCCGTCTGGTCGATGTTGATTTTGATGGTCACCGGCACCCCGTGCAGCGGGCCTGGCTCAGCGCCGCCCTCACGCGCCTTGTCGAGCGCGCGCGCACGCTCCAGCGCCTCCGCGCTCAGGTCCTCGACGACTGCGTTCAAGGCCGGGTTCACCGCATTCATCCGGTCAATTGAGGCCTGGATTGCGTCCTCTGCGCTCAGATCCCCGGCGCGGGTCAGTGCGGTCAGTTCGGTGGCGCTTAAGCGCCAGATGTCCGGTTTCGTCATGCAAAGGCCTCCCAGGCCGCAGCCTAGGCAGGCAGGGCGGAGTTGCAAGCAAAACCGGACGGCAGAAAGGCTCCGCCTGGTGGCGGAGCCTTCAAAAACCCTCGCAGGATTATTGGCCGTTTCCCGCGCCGGGAAACGCGCGCGTTATTTGGCGTAGCCGATGCTCTGCAGCGCCGCGGTGATCTCGTCCAGGATGGCTGGATCGTCGATGGTTGCGGGCATCTTCCAGGGCGTTCCATCGGCGATGTTCACCATCGTGCCGCGCAGGATCTTGCCGGAGCGGGTTTTGGGCAGCCGGTCCACCACAACCGCCAGCTTGAAGGCGGCCACCGGGCCGATCTTCTCCCGCACCAGTTTCACGACCTCGGACACCACTTCGCCGTGGTCGCGGTCCGCGCCCGAGTTCAGGCACAGGAAGCCCACCGGCATCTGCCCCTTAAGGCTGTCCGCCACGCCGATCACGGCGCATTCGGCAACGTCCGGATGGCCTGCCAGCACTTCTTCCATGCCGCCGGTCGACAGCCGGTGGCCCGCCACGTTGATCACGTCATCGGTGCGCGCCATGATGTAAAGGTAGCCGTCCTCGTCTTTCATGCCGGCATCGCCGGTCTCATAGTAGCCGGGGAAGGTGGTCAGGTAGCTCTTTTTAAAGCGGTCCTCGGCGTTCCACAGGGTCGGCAGCGTGCCCGGCGGCAGCGGCAGTTTCACGGCAATCGCGCCCAGCTCGCCCGCGGCAACCGGGTTGCCGCCCTCGTCAAGGATATCCACTTCATAGCCCGGCATCGGCACCGCAGGCGAGCCGAGCTTGGTCGGCAGCTCCTCGATCCCCAGCGGGTTGGCGGCAATCGACCAGCCGGTTTCTGTCTGCCACCAGTGGTCGACCACCGGCACCTTCAGCTGTTCCTGCGCCCAGGTGATGGTGTCGGGGTCCGCACGTTCGCCCGCCAGATAGACCTGCTCAAGGCAGCTCAGATCGTATTTCTTGACGAATTCGCCCTTGGGATCCTCCCGCTTCACCGCGCGGAAGGCGGTGGGGGCGGTGAAAAAGCTTTTCACCTTATGCTCGGAAATCACCCGCCAGAAGGTGCCCGCATCCGGCGTGCCGACGGGCTTGCCCTCGAAGACGATGGTGGTGTTGCCGTGGATCAGCGGCCCGTAGCAGATATAGCTGTGGCCGACGACCCAGCCCACGTCCGAGGCCGCCCAGAACACATCGCCGGGATCGACGTTATAGATGTTCTTCATGGTCCAGTTCAGCGCCACCAGCTGGCCCGCGGTGTGGCGGATCACCCCCTTGGGCTGGCCGGTGGTGCCGGAGGTGTAGAGGATGTAGGAGGGGTGGTTGCCCTCGACCGGCACGCATTCGGCCGGTTCGACACCGTACTGGAAGCCGTGCCAGTTCACATCGCGGCCCGGGATCAGCTCCGCCACTTCCTGTTCGCGCTGAAAGATCACGCAGAACTCGGGCTTATGCTCCGCCAGGTCGATGGCACCGTCCAGCAGCGGCTTGTAATGCACGATCCGGCCCGGCTCGATGCCGCAGGAAGCGGCGATGATCGCCTTGGGCTTGGCATCGTCGATGCGCACGGCGAGTTCGTTGGAAGCAAAACCGCCGAACACCACCGAATGCACCGCGCCGATGCGGGCGCAGGCCAGCATCGCTTCCAGCGCCTCGGGGATCATCGGCATATAGATGATGACGCGGTCGCCCTTCTCGACGCCCTTGGCGCGCAGCGCGCCGGCCAGGGTGGCGACACGGTTCCTGAGCTCGACATAGGAGATTTCACGCTTGGTATGGGTGACCGGGCTGTCGTAGATGATTGCGGTCTGCTCGCCGCGGCCTTCTTCGACGTGGCGGTCGACAGCGTTGTAGCAGGTGTTCACCTTGGCATCGGCAAACCATTCATAAAGGCCCTCGCCCTTGTCAAACAGCGCCTGCTTGGGGGCCTCGTCCCAGCTGATTTGCTTGGCGGCTTCCATCCAGAAACCTTCCGGGTCCTGTTTCCACGCGGCGTAAGTATCCTGATATCCCATGGTGTCTATCTCCTCCTGCCATCTGCGTAGGCGACGAACCGGGGACCGGGCAAGTTTTGCGCAAGGGGCACGCAAGGTTCGTCAAAGAATTTACAGTTTGCAGGCGGATTTCCATCGTGGCTTTACAGAATTTACACCCGGTTTGCCGTTTGCAGCCAATCCGCTTTGCAAACAGGTTTTTGGCGCGGAGTTTTCAGGAAAGCCCCTGCAGAATTGCAAAATTGCAAACTCCGCCGCTGACCCGCCGCCGGGCCGGACAGAATCACTCCTCGCCGGACAGCTTGGCATAGCGGGGCAGGCTGTCTTGAAGGTGCAGCCAGCTGACATGTTCGGAGTGGAACACGTGAAAGCGCGGTGGCGTCGTGCCGGGGCTTTCCAGCGTTGCGGTGTACAGATGCAGGTTCACGCCATCCCTGGCGGTGCGGTAGGCCATCTGGGTGCCGCAGGTGCCGCAGAACAGCCGCTCGACGCCTTGGGACGAGTTGTAGACCTTCGGCTCGGCGCCGGACCAATTCACCGCCTCGTGCGGCAAGGCAAAAAAAGCGGTGACGGGTGCCGCGCAGATGCGGCGGCAGTCGGCGCAGTGGCAATAACAGCTCCAGGCCGCCTCGGCCTGGCTCTCCCAATGCACGGCGCCGCAGTGGCAATGCCCTCTCATACTGGCCTCCCTGGGTGGGCGGCCAGCGGTTTTCCTTGGCCGCGGAATTAACCGTAGTGCGCCACCGGGGTGCCGGCAATGGCGGCCATATTCAAAAGGCCCCGCGCGGTGATCGAGGGCGACACAATATGGGCCCGGTTGCCCATGCCCATCAGGATCGGCCCCACTTCCAGCCCGCCGGCCCGCATTTTCAGGATGTTGCGCACGCCCGAGGCTGCGTCGGCATGGGCAAAGATCAACACATTGGCGGCGCCTTCCAGCCGGGAATTGGGGAAGATCCGCGCGCGCAGATCCGGGTCCAGCGCGGTGTCGATGTTCATCTCGCCTTCATAGGAGAAGTCCCGGCGCTTGTCGTCGAGGATCTCCAGCGCGTCGCGCAGCCGGCTGCCGGTGTCGCAGGCGATATTGCCGAATTGCGACTGAGAGCACAGCGCGATTTTCGGCTCGATCCCGAAGCGGCGCACATGGCGGGCCGCGCCGATCACGGTTTCGGCGATCTGCTCCGGCGTCGGCTCGATCCGCACGTGGGTGTCGGCGATGAACAGGGGGCCGTCCTCCAGGATCATCATCGACAGCGCCCCGTGCGGGGAATAGCTGTTGCCGCCCAGAACCTGCTGCACGTAATTCATATGCCAGCGGTACTCGCCGAAGGTGCCGCACAGCAGGCTGTCGGCCTCGCCGCGGTGGACCATGATGGCGCCGATGGCGGTGGTATTGGTGCGCATGATCGCCTTGGCCAGATCCGGCGTCACCCCGCGGCGCTGCATCACCTTGTGATAGCTGTTCCAGTAATCGTAATAGCGCGGGTCGTTTTCCGGGTTCACCAGCTGGAAATCGCGGCCCGGGCGCACGTCCAGACCCAGCTTCTCGCAGCGGCGTTCGATCACTTCCGGACGGCCGATCAGGATCGGGGTCTCGGTGGTTTCCTCCAGGATCGCCTGCGCGGCACGCAGCACCCGCTCGTCCTCGCCCTCGGCAAACACGATCCGCCGGGCGGCGGCGCGGGCGGCCTCGAACACCGGGCGCATCAGCAGGGCGGACTTGAACACGGTCTGGTTCAGCCTCTGCTTATAGGCCTCGATATCCTCGATCGCGCGGGTCGCCACGCCGCTTTCCATCGCCGCTTTGGCCACAGCAGAGGACACAACCGCCACCAGACGCGGGTCGAACGGTTTGGGGATCAGATAGTCGGCGCCGAAGTTCAGCTGCTCCCCCTTGTAAGCCGCCGCGGCCTCGGCGCTGGTGGTGGCGCGGGCCAGCTCTGCAATACCGTCGACACAGGCAATCTGCATCGCATCGTTGATTTCTGTCGCCCCCGCATCCAGCGCCCCGCGGAAGATGAAGGGGAAGCACAGCACGTTGTTGACCTGATTGGGGAAATCGCTGCGGCCCGTGGCGATGATCGCATCGGGCGCCACCTTGCGCGCCTGGTCCGGCATGATCTCCGGCGTCGGGTTGGCCAAGGCAAAGATGATCGGACGCTTCGCCATCTTCTCCACCATCTCCGGCTTCATCACGTTGGGGCCGGACAGGCCGAGGAACAGATCCGCGCCATCCATCACCTCATCCAGCGTGCGCAGGTCAGATGCCTGGGCAAAGGCCGCTTTCTGCGGGTTCATGTCCTCTTCGCGGCCCTCGTAAACCAGCCCGTGAATGTCGCACAGCCAGATGTTTTCCCGCTTCACGCCCAGCTTCACCAGCATGTTGAGGCAGGCAATCCCCGCGGCGCCGCCGCCGGTGGAGACGATCTTGATCTCCTCAAAGCTTTTGCCTGCCACATGCAGCGCGTTCTTGGCTGCCGCGCCCACGACAATCGCGGTGCCATGCTGGTCGTCGTGGAAGACCGGAATGCCCATGCGCTCGCGGCAGATCTTCTCAACGATGAAGCAGTCCGGCGCCTTGATGTCTTCAAGGTTGATCGCGCCAAAGGTCGGCTCCAGCGAACAGACGATATCCGCCAGTTTCTCGGGATCGCTTTCGTTGACCTCGATGTCAAAGCAGTCGATGCCCGCGAAGTTCTTGAACAAAACCGCCTTGCCTTCCATCACAGGCTTGGAGGCCAGTGCACCGATGTTGCCCAGCCCCAGAACGGCTGAGCCGTTCGACACCACCGCCACTAGGTTCCCGCGCGAGGTGTAGCGGGCGGCATTGGCCGCATCCGCCTTGATCTCGGTGCAGGCTTCAGCGACGCCGGGGGAGTAGGCGCGCGCCAGATCGCGCCCGTTGGCCATCGGCTTGGTCGCCCGGATCTCCAGCTTACCGGGGCGCGGAAACTCGTGATAGTTGAGTGCGGCTTGGCGCAGGTTCTGTGGGTCGGACATCTGGCGCTCCTCGAAAATCGTATTGTTTAGTGTTAAACCATTTTTTCTGCCGGAAACCTAGTCCAAACTGACGCAAACGGGCGCGGCGGCGGGCGGGCGGCGGCTTCTTGCATAAAGCCTGCCCTGCGGCCACAGTTCCGGGCAAATGAAAAGGGAGTGAAAAATGAGCGATACAATCGCCGAAATCCGCCTGCCCACTCAGGAGCTGCGGAACGATATACCGTTCTACACCAAGGTGTTGGGCATGAAGATGGACATGATCTATCCGGCAGATGATCCGCGCACCGCGGTTTTTTCCGGCCACGGCCTGCGTCTGCGCATCGAAAAAGGGGCACAGGAAAGCCCCGGCACAATCCGCATTCTGACTGAAGATCCTGATGGATTTGCCGAAGGCCAGCGCCGCCTGACCGCGCCCAACGGCACCATGGTGGAGATCGAGAAGCGCCACCCGCCGATGGTGATGCCGGAAACGGTGCACAGTTTTGTGGTCCGCCGCCTCAAGGACCAGGCGCCCTGGATCATCGGCCGCGCGGGGATGCACTACCGCGACCTGGTGCCGGACCGGCTGGGCGGCTCGATCATCGCCAGCCACATCCGCATTCCCGACGGCGGCCCGGTGCCGGACATGGTGCATTTCCACCGGGTCGGCTTTCAGCTGATCTTCTGCATCCACGGCTGGGTCGATGTGGTCTATGAGGATCAGGGCGACAAGATGCGGCTCACAGCGGGCGACTGCTTCATCCAGCCGCCGGAAATCCGCCACCGCGTGCTGGAGGCGAGCGACAATGTCCAGGTGATCGAAATCGGCGTGCCGGCAGAACACGTCACCGAAATCGACCACGAGATGACCTTGCCGACACCGGATTACCGCCCCGAACGGGAATGGCAGGGCCAGCGCTTTGTCTACAACAGGGCGGAGGGTGCCGAATGGGTGCCGTTCCGTCTGCCGGGCTACATATGCCGCGACACCACAATTGCCGAGAACACCAAGGGCGTCGCCGGCGTGCAGGTGTTGCGCCGGGGTGATGGCGCGCCGCAATGGGCCGCGCATGACACCGACATTCATTTCACCTTTGTGATGAACGGCACGGTCACGCTGGAGGGCGAGCGCAGGGAGCCTTACCGGCTGGAGCAGGGCGACGCCTTTGTCATTCCGCCGGGCATGAAAACCCGCCTCAGTGAACCTTCGCAGGACGTGGAACTGCTGGAGGTGACCTTGCCCGGCGTGTTCAACACCACTCTGGGGCAGTGACGGAACCGCGCCCGGGGGCTTTCGCTCCCCGGGGCATTTCCGCTATCCTGCGGCATCTTGACCAAATGATCAAAAAAACCGGGGAATCGCCATGAGCCTCAAAGCCGCTGCCGCCGCCGTCCGCGAAAACGCCCACGCGCCTTATTCAAACTTCAAGGTCGGCGCTGCCATCCGCTCTGCCTCCGGCCAGATCTATGTGGGCTGCAACGTCGAAAACGTGGCTTATCCCGAAGGCACCTGCGCCGAGGCCGGCGCCATCGCCGCGATGGTTGCCGCCGGGGAAAAGGAACTGGCGGAGGTCTATGTGATCGCCGATTGCCCGTCGCCGATCACGCCCTGCGGCGGCTGCCGCCAGAAGATCAAGGAATTCGGCACCGGCGATGTGAAGGTCATCATGGCCACCACTGACGGCGCCGAGGAGGAAACCACCATAGGCGAGCTGCTGCCCGGCGCCTTTGATACGGACCATATGGAGCGCAGCTGATGGACGCCCGCGCCATCAACGCGCAGCTGCGGCGCGGCGAAACCCCCGGCGAGAACGCGCTGCGCTGGTTTGCCGAAGGGCTTGCTAGCGGCGCTGTCTCCGACGCGCAGGCCGGGGCCTTTGCCATGGCCGTCTGCCTGCAGGGCCTCAGCGTCGAGGGCCGTCGCGCGCTGACGCTGGCGATGCGCGACACTGGTGACGTGCTGGAGTGGGATCTGGACGGGCCGGTGCTGGACAAGCACTCCACCGGCGGGGTGGGCGACTGCGTCTCGCTGCTGCTGGCGCCGGCGCTGGCCGCCTGCGGCGCCTATGTGCCGATGATCTCTGGCAGGGGCCTGGGCCACACCGGCGGCACCCTGGACAAGCTGGAGGCCATTCCAGGCGTCTCCATCCAGGTCAGCGAGGACCGCTTGCGGGGCATGATGCAGGACGTGGGCTGTGCCATTGTCGGCGCCACCGCGCAGATCGCGCCGGCGGACAAGCGGCTGTATGCCATCCGCGACGTGACCGCGACAGTCGAAAGTGTCGACCTGATCACCGCCTCGATCCTGTCCAAGAAGCTGGCCGCCAGCCCGGACGCGCTGGTGCTGGACGTCAAGATCGGCTCCGGCGCGTTTATGAAAACCGCCGATGAGGCCCGCGCCTTGGCGCAATCCCTGTGCGATACCGCCAATGCGGCCGGCTGCAAGACCTCGGCGCTGATCACCGACATGAACCAGCCGCTGGCGCCGGCCCTGGGCAACGCGCTGGAGGTGGCAGAGGTGATGCGCGTCTTGACCGGCGATGCATCCGGCCCGCTGGCCGAAATCTCGGCGGTTCTGGGCGGCGAACTGCTGGCCCACGCCGGTCTGGCCGCGGATACGGCGGAGGGCGCGGCCAAGATCACCGCCACGCTCACCGATGGCCGCGCTGCGGACCGCTTTGCCCGGATGATCGCGGCCCTGGGCGGACCTGCGGATTTTACCGCCAGCTGGCAGGACGATCTGCCCGGCGCAGAAGTCACCCGCGAGGTTAAAGCGCCCTCAGCGGGCCATGTCGCTGCCATGAACGGCGAAGCGCTCGGGCTGGCGGTTGTCAGCCTAGGCGGCGGCCGCATGGTGGAAAGCGACCGCATCCACCCGGGTGTCGGGATTTCGGACATCGTCCGCCTGGGCCAGCAGGTCGGGGCAGGGGACACCCTTGCCCGCATCCACGCGGCCAGCGATGATGCGGCAGAGATGGCGGAGGCGGCGCTTCTCGCGGCGGTCTCCATCGGCGAGGCGCCGGACGCCCTGCCGCCGCTGGTTCACGAAAGGATCTCCTGATGCCCCGTGCCTTCCTTGTGGTGATGGACTCCGTCGGCATCGGCGGCGCGCCCGACGCCGGGACCTTCTTCAACGGCGATCTGCCGGACCTTGGCGCCAACACGCTGGCCCACATCACCCAGGCCTGCGCCGCCGGCAAGGCAGAGCAGGGCCGCAGCGGCCCGCTGCACGTGCCGCACATGGAACGTCTTGGCCTCGGCGCGGCGATGCGGCTGGCGTCCTCCGTGCCGTTTCCGGGGCTGGACACCGAACCGCAAGGCCGGTGGGGCTGTGCCAGCGAACTCAGCCGCGGCAAGGACACGCCCTCGGGCCATTGGGAGCTGGCGGGCCTTCCGGTGCCCTGGGACTGGCACTACTTCCCCGATCAGGCGCCGTCATTCCCCGAGGATCTGACTGACTTTGTCGCGGAACAGGCGGGCACCGACGGCATTCTGGGAAACTGCCACGCTTCCGGCACGGTGATCCTCGATGACCTAGGGGCTGAACACATGCGGACCGGCCGGCCGATCTGCTATACCTCCGCCGACAGCGTCTTTCAGATTGCCGCTCATGAGGAGACCTTCGGCCTCGACCGCCTGCTGAAACTGTGCGAAGCCATTGCCCCGCGCCTGCATGCGATGAAGGTCGGCCGGGTCATCGCGCGCCCCTTCATCGGGTCGGCGGAACAGGGGTTCACCCGCACCACCAACCGCCGCGATTATGCCATCACCCCGCCTGCGCCGGTGCTGACCAATTGGGTGCAGGACGCCGGGCGCAAGGTCCACGCCATCGGCAAGATCGGCGACATCTTCTCCATGTCCGGCATCAACACATTGAAAAAAGGCGCTGATGCCCAGCTGATGGAGCATCTGTTCGACGCAGTGGAGACGGCAGAGGACGGCAGCCTGACATTCGCCAACTTCGTCGAATTCGACAGCCTGTACGGCCACACCCGGGACATCTCGGGCTATGCCCGGGCGCTGGAGTGGTTCGATGGTGAAATCGGCCGCCTGCTGCCTAAGCTGCGCAAGGGCGACATGCTGCTGCTGACCGCCGATCACGGCAATGATCCCAGCTGGCCCGGCTCCGACCACACCCGCGAACAGGTGCCGGTTCTGATCGCGGGGCTTGACGCAGGCCCCGTCGGGCAGGTCAAATTCGCAGATGTGGCGGCCTCGATCGCGGCCCATCTGGACGTCCCGGCCCAAGGCCCGGGCAAGAGCTTTCTTTGACCCGATGGTCAAAACCCGCTTGCCTGTTCCGGCCAAGCCCGTAAAAGCGCGCAAAACCAAACTTTAGGAGTGCCCCATGACCGACCACCTGACCGTTGTTGATCACCCGCTTGTGCAGCACAAGCTGACCCTGATGCGGGACAAGGGCACGTCCACAGCGGGCTTCCGCCGCCTGCTGCGCGAGATCACCCAGCTGCTGGCCTATGAGATCACCCGCGAGATGCCGCTGACCACCACCAACATCGAAACCCCGATGGAGGAAATGGAAGCGCCGATCCTGGCGGGCAAGAAGCTGGCGCTGGTGTCGATCCTGCGCGCGGGCAACGGTATGCTCGACGGCGTGCTGGAGCTGATCCCTTCGGCCCGCGTCGGTTTTGTCGGCCTCTACCGCGACGAGGAAACGCTGGAGCCGGTGCAGTATTATTTCAAGGCGCCCGAAGGCCTGAAGGACCGTCTGGTGATTGCGGTGGATCCGATGCTGGCCACCGGCAACAGCTCTGCTGCTGCCGTCGACCTGCTGAAGGAGGCCGGCGCCAACAACATCCGCTTCCTGTGCCTGCTGGCCTCGCCCGAAGGCGTTGCCCGGATGAAGCAAGCACATCCGGATGTGCCGATCGTCACCGCGTCGCTGGACCGCGAAATCAATGCCAAGGGCTATATCCTGCCGGGCCTGGGCGATGCGGGCGACCGGATGTTCGGCACCAAGTAACCGCAACAGCGCCAAGGCGCCTCACGGCGCCTTGGCCGCACGCGGGCAGACCCGGCCCTTGCGGACACTAGCTCCAATTGGCGCAAAAATTGCCGCGGCGCAGCCCTATTGTTGCCGCAGAATCTTTACTCACAAGCCAGAGTCAGGCATCCTGCAGCCATATTTTGTGGGGCGCAGGAATGAAAATAACTAGAATTATTGCACTGGCCATCATCGCGGCGACGTCAGGCGCGGCAGGTGTACAGGCACAAACCCTGCGCCCAACCAGCCCGCCCGCCGAATATCCGCCAGCCTCCTACGACGGCCGGCAATTTGTCGACAGCCGCGGCTGCGTCTATATCCGGGCAGGCATCGACGGCAACGTGACCTGGGTGCCGCGGGTGACGCGCTCGCGCAAGCAGATCTGCGGCATGCAGCCGACAGAGCTGGCCGGAACCACCCGCCAGCAGCCGCGCGCCGCCGCGCCGGAGCTGATCACGCTGGAGCCCAGCCAGCAGCCCGCGCAGACGGCGGCAGCCCAGCCCGCTCCGGCTGCGCAGGCCGAATCCGCGCCTGCTGCGGCCGCCCCGCCGCCCACGGCGGTGACCACAGCCAAACCGCGCCGCACTCCGCAAACCGCCAGCGCCCGCCCGGCGCCTGCCGCTGCCCCCGGGCCCGCGGTCAAGGAAGTGGTGCAGGCAGCCCCCGCTCCTGCTCTGGCGCCCGCCGCCGCTGCGCCGCAGTCCTCCGTGGCGCTGACACCGAACACCCGGGTGGTGCAGACGCACATCTACCAGGACCGCCGCCTCAGCAACAGTTTCCAGGTGCCCCAGGGCTACCGGCCGGTCTGGACCGACGGGCGCCTCAATCCGCAGCGCGCGGTGCGCACGGTCCGGCCTGCGGTGCTGAACGGTGCTGCCAAGGTTCCGCCCGGCTATCTGCTGGTTGAGCGCGGGGACGGCCGCCTGAACCCGATGCGCGGTCTGCGCTCGCCGCAGGGGGACGCGCAGATGGCGCGGATCTGGACCGATGGCGTGCCGCGCAAACTGGTGAGGCTGCCGCTGGACCGTCCCACGGTGAGCCTGCCGCGCGACGCCCGCCGCAGCCCGGCAGAGGCCGGGGCATCAGAGCTGCGCATTTCCACCCGCTCGGCGCCCGGCACGGCAGCGCCGAAGTCAGCCGTTACGGCACAGCGCTACGTCCGGGCCGCCACCTATGCCAGCGCGGAACAGGCCCGCGCCGCCGCCCGCAAGCTAGCCGGGGCCGGTCTGCAGGTGCGGCTTGGCACCGTCAGCCGCAAGGGCCGGCCCTACAAGGTGGTTCTGGCGGGACCTTACCGCAACAGCGGCCAGGCCGCAGCGGCGCTGGCCAGGGTGCAGCGTGCGGGTTTCAGCGGCGCCCGGCTCAGCAGGTAGCAGTTCTCGAAAAAATGGTGCAAAGGCCGGGTCTCTGCCCGGCCTTTTGCCGTTGCTGCACGGCATGTGCCGGTGACAGCCTGCAATCCGGCGCTAATTCCGCCGGCAGGTAAAGACAAAAGCAGCAAGGGGCATCCGCAGCGGCGGCGGTCCGAAGCGGCTGCGAAGGGCGTCCAGGATGGCGCTGGCGACCTCATCGGGATCAACGCCGCCCCGGCTGCGGATTTCGTCGATCATCGGATTGCCATAGACCAGCGCCTCAGCGAATCTTTCTGGATCATCAAGGGTTTTCTCCAGCGTGACGGGGTCATGGCTGGTCTCAGCCCAGTCATCTCCGTTCAGATCCGCCTTCACGGCTTCGGGGGCGCCGTAATGGAACGGCACCTTGTAGAAACCCGGCGGATCTTCCGGGAAAAACCGCGCGGCTTCGGTGTCGGCAATTTCCGCAAACGGGTTTTTCGCCATCGGCGCCCACACGTTGAAGATATAATGCCCGCCGGGTCTCAGCACCCGCGCGGCCTCCCGGAAGGCGGCGGCCTTATCCGGAAAGAACATCACCCCGAACTGGCAGGCAATCAGATCAAAGCTGCCATCGGCATAGGGCAGCGCCATCGCATCGGCAGGCTGGAAGGCGAGATTCGTGGTGTCGGGCAGCTTTGCCTTTGCCAGCTCCAGCATTGGTTCGTTCAAATCCGTAACCGTCAGCTTGCAGCCCGGCGGCAGCTTGCTGCGCAGCCGCTGCGAAACAATCCCTGTTCCTGCAGCCAGCTCCAGGACATCTTGCGGGGCAAGGCTGCGGCAGCGGTCCGCCAGGTCATCTGCATAGTCCTGGAAAATGACCGGTCCCAGGCCGCTGTCGTAGTGACTGGGAATATCCCCCGTGAAACTGGCTGCATTCTCCGTCATGACCCACCCCCCTGAACGTGCATTTGCGCAGATTTCACGATCCTAGCAGATCCGGCGCATTTTCGCGATTGGCGGGGAGGCGGGGGATGGACGCCGGCGGGGTCAGCCGCAGATGTTTTGCAGCTGCACCCAGTCGCGGTCGTTCAGAACCGGCTCCAGCTCGCGGCCGGCCATCGGGTCGGCCTCGATCAGGCCCAGCACCGATTCACCGGTGATATCCAGCGCATAAGCATAGGGCGAGGAGGGGAGAGCAGCGCGGGCGAACTCCGCCAGCAGCACCTGATCCGCAAGCGCGGGGCGGGGGCTGGCTAGGGTGGTCTCGGAGTAGGCGTCCAGCGTGGACCGGTCCACATCCCCGGTGGTCAGCAGTTTGAACGAGGCGAGAACCCCGCCCGCCTCCAGCAGATCAACCATCGGGTCGCGGGCCCCAGCCCGGGCACGCTCCGCCAGAATCGCGCCGGCCGCCACTGCAGGATCCTCGAAATCCTCCACAAAGGAGCGGTTCAGCAAAACGATACCACCTGGCAGATGCAGGCTGCCGGGAATGCCGGAGCGCAGGATCGCCAGCTGCCGCACCCCGGTGCGCTGCGCCAGGTCTTTCAGGATCGGCGCCGCCTCAGGCGTGGCGCAGGCCGGGCCGGAGACCCGCTCGATCCGCCCCAGCAGCGCCTGGCCGATGGCCTTGCGCTTGATCTCGGGCACCACGCTGACGGCGTGGCGGGTGACGGCGCCGGGCAGCCACAGCACCAGCAGCGCCAGAACCAGCGCCAGCGTGCCCAGGATGCTGACCGCCCGCAGCCGCCCGGGCCGCGCGCGCGACCGCCCGATCGCGTTTTGCACCCGGGCAATCGCCTCCAGCATGGCGGTCTCATCCTCGGCGATTTCCAGCGTTTCGCCGGGATCGCCATCGGGGTGGAACAGGGCCGGGAACACGCCGGGATTGGCGCGCTCCACCGCCGCCAGCGACCAATGCGCCAGCGGCCGGTCGTTCATGCTGGCAATGGTCAGCGTCGCATCGCCCAGCGAGATGATCACATCCCGCCGCTGCGCCTCCGGATCTGCGCGCCACAAGCCCGCAGCCTCCAGCCGCTCGAATTCCTTCAATGCCGTCATGCAGCCCGCCCGGCCCCCGTGTTTATCGTTGCCGCCAGAATAATCACATAAAACAGGGGCGGCAATTTGCTTTGCCGCCCCTGAAGCCGTTTCGCCCAGAATTCTTACAGAGACTTGGCGATTTTCCTCAGTTCAAACTTCTGGATCTTGCCGGTGGAGGTCTTGGGCAGCTCCTGGAACACCACTTTCTTGGGCGCCTTGAAGCCTGCCAGCGTCTCCCGCGAGAAGGCGATCAGCGCCGCCTCGTCGGTGCTGGAGCCGGGCTTCAGCTCGACAAAGGCGCAAGGCACCTCACCCCATTTCTCATCCGGCATCGCCGCAACTGCGGCCAGCAGCACATCCGGATGCGCCATCAGCACACCCTCCACCTCGACCGAGGAGATATTTTCGCCCCCCGAGATGATAATATCCTTGGCCCGGTCTGCGATCTGGATATAGCCGTCGGGGTGCTGCACGGCGAGGTCGCCGGAGTTGAAATAGCCGTTCTTGAAGGCCTCGGCCGTGGCCTCCGGGTTCTTCAGGTAGCCCTTCATCACCACATTGCCGCGCAACCCGATCTCTCCCTGGCTCTGGCCGTCCATCGGCAGCACGTTGTGTTCGCTGTCGCGCACCACCACCGGCTCCAGCATTGGCATGGCGACACCCTGGCGGGACTTCTTGGCGGCGATGCCTGCCTTGTCCAGCCCGTCCCAGTCCTCTGTCTTCCAGTAGCATTCGGTGACATGGCCGAAGGTTTCGGTCAGCCCGTAGACATGGGTGATGTTAAAGCCCAGGTCCTCGATCTTCGACAGCGTCGCCGGGGCGGGCGGGGCGCCTGCCGTGAAGACCTCGACCGTGTGGTCGAAGGTGCGCCGCTCCTCGTCCAATGCGTTTACCAGCATGTTCAGCACGATCGGCGCGCCGCCGAAATGGGTGACGCCCTCGTAGTGAATGGCATTGTAAATGTTCTGTGCGCTGATATCGCGGCAGCAGACCAGGGTGCCGCCCACCAGCGGCATCATCCAGGTGTGGTTCCAACCGTTGCAGTGAAACAACGGCACGATGGTCAGATAGACAGGGTGCAGCACCATCCGCCAGGACACCACCGTGCCCATGGTCATGAGATATGCACCGCGGTGATGGTAGACCACGCCCTTGGGCCGCCCGGTCGTGCCGGAGGTATAGTTCAGCGCCAGGCTTTCCCATTCGTCTTCGGGCATGATCCACTGGAAATCCGGGTCGCCGCCGACCAGCAGCGCCTCGTATTCCGTGTGGCGGCCGGTGGCGTGCCAGGTGGCTTGATCATCCGCCACTTCGATCAGCACAGGGGCCGGGCCTTCCATCTCCTCCACGGCGGCCTCCGCCAGTTCCAGGAACTGCGGGTCGACCAGCACCGCCTTGGCTTCGCCGTGCTCAAATATATAGGCGACCGTGCTGGTATCCAGCCGGGTGTTGATGGTGTTCAGCACGGCGCCGCAGGCTGGCACCCCGAAATGCGCCTCCGCCTGGGCGGGTATGTTGGGCAGCAGGGTCGCCACCACATCACCGGGCTTGACCCCCAGCTTGGCCAGGCCCGAAGCCAGCCGCGTGCAGCGCTCATGATACTCGGCATAGGTTTTGCGGTGCTTGCCATAGACCACGGCCGGACGATCCGGAAACACCTGTGCTGCCCGCTGCAGATGCGACAGCGGCGTCAGCGGCACATAATTTGCGGCGGTCTTCTCCAGACCGGTTTCATCCGCCATCCACCCCATCAGTTTCCTCCCCTGAATCACTTTGGTGTCGCTTAGAGGACAGATATTGCGGAAAGTTGCGGGCAATGGGAAGGGTATGAAACAAACAGCAACCCTAGCCCCCGTTGCCGGCAGCCAGGCTGCCGCCGCGCAGTCTATGCTGGCTGCGATGCTGATCATCGGCATCACAGACAACGTCGTGCCGCTGATGGCTGAGACCATCGGGCTGGGCCAGTTCTACCTGTTGCGCACATTTGTCGCACTGCCGTTCCTGTGGCTGATGGCGCGGGCCGGGCTGGGCGGGCTCAGCCCCCGCAACTTCGGCGCGGTGCTGCTCAGGGCGGTTCTGGTGGCGGTGTCGATGGTGTTCTACTTCTCCGCCGTGGCGCTGATGCCGATTGCCCAGGCGCTGGCGGGGCTGTTCACCTCGCCGATCCTGATCGTGGTGATTTCGGTGCTGTTCCTGCGGATGCGGATCGGCTGGGTCCGGGTTGCTGCGGTGCTGTGCGGCTTTGCCGGCGTGCTGATGGTGCTGCAGCCGGACCCGGCGGCCTTCAACTGGCTGATCCTGGTGCCGGTGGCGGGCGGGCTGTTCTATGCGCTCGGCTCTCTGGCGACAGGGCTTTACTGCCAGGGCGAAAGCACGGTGGCGATGCTGTTCATCTACCTGCTGGTGCAGGGCGCCTTGGGCGCGATGCTGCTGGCGGGTCTGGAGGTCTGGCCGCAAGACGTGCCTGCGGGCGCTGACGGCTTTGTCACCCGCGGCTGGGTCTGGCCGCTGTGGGAGATCTCGCACCTGATCCTGCTGCAGGGCTGCGCGGCGGTGGGCGGCGTGTTCCTGATCACCAAGGCCTACCAGCTGGGTGAGGCGTCTTATGTCGCCGTGTTCGAATACTCGGTGATGATCGTCGGCCCGGGCGTCGCCTGGGCCTATTGGGGGCAGATGCTGAACGGGTGGCAGATGCTGGGGATTGCGCTGATCATTGCCGCCGGAAGCACCATCGCGCTGCGCTCGCGGTAGGCGGGCAGGGGCGCTGCCCCTCTTGGCCCTGGCGGGCCAATTCACCCCGGAGTATCTGCGCAAAGGTGAAGAGGCGGGCCGCACGGCGCTGTCATCTTTCCGCAACGCCCCCCGCCGGCGGCCTGCGCCACAAGGTGCAGATCTGCATTTCCATCAGCGGATCAATGCCCTAGGGTCAGCGCATGATCCTGTCCCCGGGCCGCAGATACGTCTTTATCCACATCCCCAAGACCGGCGGCACCGCCCTGTCGCTGGCGCTGGAGGCGCGCGCCATGGCGGACGACATGATGCTGGGCGATACCCCGAAAGCGCTGAAGCGCCGCCGCCGCCTGCGGAACACGCAGGCGCGCGGGCGCTTGTGGAAGCACTCCACGCTGGCCGATATCGAAGGGCTGGTGCCGCAGGAAAAGCTGCGCGGGCTGTTTGCCTTCACCCTGGTGCGCAACCCCTGGGACCGGGCGGTGAGCTATTATCACTGGCTGCGGGAGCAGAGCTTTGATCATCCGGCCATCGGTCTGGCGCAGGGTCAGGAGTTCCGTGCGTTTGTGCAGCATCCGGACATCATCAGCGCCTTCCGCGCCAGCCCGGCATCCTCCTACATGCGGCATGCCGATGGAACAGAGCAGTGCCGGCTCTATATCCGGCTGGAGCATTTCCAGAGCGACGCACGGCCGCTGTTTAATCACCTCGGTTTTGAGCTGGACCTGCCGCGCATCAACGAAAGCGGCCGCCAGCGCGACTGGCGGATCTATTACGACGATGCCGCGGCGGAGGCCATAGCCGACGCCTGCGCGCAGGATATCGCGCAATTTGAATACTCTTTTAACGATTTCCTCCTATCCAAGTGACGTGATGCAGCGCTGAGGCCGCCAGTGCGGGGTTCAAACAGGCACCGGGCAGGCGGACTGGCGCGAAACGTAAACATTGACCGGTTTTTGCCTCAATTCCGGCCCATAAGTGGCAAGAAACGAAGGAAAAGACCGGCCTGGCTGGCAGGGTTTCAACCGCGGCCGCAGGAAAGGATCTCGGATGCTGGATTGGCTTCTGAAACGCTCGCAGGTCTCGATGGGACGGGCCATGAACAGCGGATTCCCCCTGATCCCCGTTGGGCAGGGCGGCTTCCTGGCGGGCACCCATGTGGCTTCCAACCTGGGCTGGCGCCCGGTGGAGGCGCTGACGGCGGGCGACAAGGTGCTGACCTTTGATCACGGGATGCAGACCATCGTGGAATTGCAGCGCGAAACCGTTCTGCCGGGCGAGGGGGAGCTGGAACCGGCCCGCTGCCCGCTGCTGGTGCCGCGCGATGCGCTGATGAACCGGGTGCCGTTGTGGCTGATGCCGGATCAGGGCGTGCTGCTGGAGAGCGACCTGGTGGAGGATGCCCGCGGCGACCCCTTCGCGGTGGTGCCTGCCTGCGCGCTGGAGGGCTACCGCGGCATCCGCCGGATGCATCCGGGGGCGCAGCTGGATCTGGTCACGCCGCGTTTTGCCCAGGATCAGGTGATCTATCTGGAGGCTGGGATGCTGGGGTTTTCCGCGGCGCCGCGCGATCTGATGTGCGGGCGGGTCTATCAGGAGGAAGGCGCCTACAGGGTGCTGCCGCCGGATGAGGCGCGCGGGCTGGTGCTGTCGATGATGGCCGGGGACGAGCAGTGGGCGGCCCCCGGTGCCGCCATGACCGGGGCAGAATATCAGCCGCCGCTGAGCTGATCCGCGCAGCAGGACGGAAAAAACGGCCGGGGAAAACCCCGGCCGTTTTTGATTTTCAGAAGTGCCGTCAGGCCGCCGCGGATTTTTCCGGGGCGAAACGGGTATAGAAGCTCTGGCCCTTCTCCGCCATTTCGCGCAGCAGCGCCGGGCAGGTGAAGCGCTCGCCGAACTTCTCGGTCAGGCTGTCGCAGCGCTCCGCTGCATAAGGTGTGCCCAGGATGTCCAGCCAGCTCAGCGGACCGCCCGACCAGGGCGCAAAGCCCCAGGCCAGGATCGCGCCCACGTCACCCTCGCGGATGTCCATCAGCACGCCTTCTTCCAGCGCCCGCACCGCTTCCAGCACCTGCGCGAACATCAGCCGTTCCTGCACTTCGATCAGATCGGGCTGTTCAGCCGCGAGCGGATATTTCTCCTGCAGGCCCTTCCAGTATTCGACGCGCTTGCCCTTGTCGTCATACTCAAAGAAGCCCGCGTTCGACTTGCGGCCCAGACGTCCCTGTTCTTCCATCCAGAAAATCAGATCGTCTGCCGGGCTTTCCGGATAGGCATCGCCCATCGCCGCCTTGGTCGCCCGCGCGATCTTGGCGCCCAGGTCAATCGAGGTCTCATCCGTCAGCTGCACCGGTCCCACCGGGAAGCCCAGCTGGCGTGCGGCGTTGTCGATCAGGACGGGCGAGACGCCCTCGGTGATCATCCGCATCCCTTCGTTGATGTAGGGGATGATGCAGCGGTTGGCGTAGAAGAAGCGCGCGTCGTTGACCACGATCGGCGTCTTGCGGATCTGGCGCACATAGTCCAGCGCCTTGGCCACCGCGCGGTCGCCGGTCTCCCTGCCCTTGATGATCTCCACCAGGAACATCTTCTCAACCGGTGAGAAGAAGTGGATGCCGATGAACTGCTCCGGACGGCCTGAGGCCTTGGCCAGTTCGGTGATCGGCAGGGTGGAGGTGTTGGAGGCAAAGATGCAGTCTTCGGGGATGATCGCCTCGACCTTCTTGGTCATCTCGGCCTTGACGCCCGGATCCTCGAACACCGCTTCGATGATCAGGTCGCAGCCTTTCAGCGCGTCCAGATCGGTGGTGGCGGTGATCTGCGCCAGCAGCGCCTCTTTCTTCTCCTCGGTCGCCTTGCCGCGCTTGATGCCCTTGTCCATGTAGGCGGCGGAATAGGCCTTGCCCTTGTCGGCGGCGTCCTGGTCGCGGTCGATCAAGACCACTTCCATGCCCGCCTGTGCCGAGACCAGCGCGATGCCTGCGCCCATCATGCCGGCACCCAGCACGCCGATTTTCTTCACCGACTGGTCCGGCACGCCGGCGGGCCGCACTGCGCCTTTTTCCAGCGCCTGCTTGTTCAAGAACAGGCTGCGGATCATGGCAGAGGAGGACGGGTTCATCAGCACATGAGTGAACCAGCGCGCTTCGATTTTGAGGGCGGTGTCGAAATCGACCAGCGCGCCTTCATAGATCGAGGACAGCAGCGCCTTGGCCGCAGGGAAGGCGCCCTGGGTCTTGCCGTGCACCATCGCGGAGGCACCGACAAATGTCATGAAGCCCGCGGGGTGATAGGGTGCGCCGCCCGGCATCTTGTAGCCTTTGGCGTCCCAGGGCTTGACCAGATCGGCGTCCTTGGCGTTCAGCACCCAGTCCTTGGCAGCCGCCAGCGGATCCTCAGACACGGCGTCGATCAGCTGCGCGCCCTTGGCCTTTTTCGGGTCCATCATCTTGCCTTCCAGCAGGACAGGGGCCGCCGCCATCGCGCCCACCATGCGGGAGTACCGCATGGTGCCGCCGCCGCCGGGGAAGATACCGATCATGATTTCCGGCAGGCCGATCTTGGCCTTCGGGTTGTCGGTCATCACCCGGTGATGGCAGGCCAGCGCAATCTCGGTGCCGATGCCCGCGCAGGTGCCGTTGATGGCGCAGGCCACCGGCTTGCCGCCCTTCTTGGTCTTGGGGTCCATGCCCGCCAGCTCCAGCTTGCGCAGGATGCGGTGGCCGCCCATGGTGAAGTCGAACAGGCCCTGGGCCGGGTTGTCGCCCGATTCCTCGCGGATGGTGGCCAGCACGTTCAGATCCATGCCGCCGGCAAAGTCCTTCTTGCCGCTGGTGATCACGATGCCCTTCACGGCCTCGTCTTCCAGTGCACGGTCCACGTACTCCTCCACCAGGCCAAAGGCCTCGCGGGTGAGGACGTTCATGCTCTTGCCCTCGGCGTCCCAGGTGATGATTGCGACGCCGTCCGCGTCCACGTCGTATTTGAAATCGCTCATGAGTTCTCTCCAGTCTGGTCAGCCGTCAGCGGGCTGCCGTCCTTACGGGTGAAGGTGAACTGCCCTTCGGCAAATTTCACCATCATGTCCAAATCGCTGTAATAGCCGGTCTCGGTTTCGGTGCGGGTTCCTACCACCAGAAACGCTGCCGGCTTGTCCGAACGGTTCACCAGGTGGTGGCCGTTCGCCTCGCCCGCCGGAAAGGCGGCGCAGTCGCCGGGCTGCATTTCATGCGCGCCCTGATCGTCGATCAGGGTGCAGCTGCCCTCGGTCACCATCACGAACTCGTCCTGCTCCATGTGGTAATGGCGCAAGGAAGAGGCCGCGCCGGGCTCCAGCCGGACGATGTTGACGCCGAACTGGCTGAGCCCGCCGGGATCCCCCAGCGGCTGCACGCTGCGGCCCTTGCAGGCCTCGGCCAGCTTGCCGGGGTAGCCCGATCCGGTCCGCCAGGGCAGTTGGGATAGGTCCAGCTTCGGCATCAGACCCGCTCGATGATCGTTGCGGCGCCCATACCCGAGGCGATGCACAGTGTGGCGAGGCCGGTTTGCTTGTCCTGACGCTCCAGCTCATCCAGCAGGGTGCCGATGATGATCGCGCCGGTGGCGCCCAGCGGGTGGCCCATGGCGATGGAGCCGCCGTTGACGTTCACCAGGTCGGGGTCGACGTCAAACGCCTGCTGGAATCGCAGCACGACAGAGGCAAAGGCTTCGTTGACTTCGAACAGGTCGATGTCGCCGATGGTCATGCCGTTGTCGGCCAGGATCTTCTCGGTCACCGGCACCGGGCCGGTCAGCATGATGGTCGGATCGGTGCCGATCTTGGCAGTCGCCTTGATCCGTGCGCGCGGCGTCAGGCCGTGCTTTTCGCCAAACTCCTTGTTGCCGATCAGCAGCGCCGCAGCGCCGTCCACGATGCCGGAGGAGTTGCCCGCATGGTGAATGTGGTTGATCCGCTCCAGATGCGGGTATTTCAGCATCGCGACCTTATCAAAGCCCGGCATCTGCTCGCCCATCATCTGGAAGGCCGGGTTCAGCGAACCCAGCGTCTGCATGTCGGTTCCGGGCCGCATGTATTCGTCATGGCTCAGGATCGGCAGGCCGTTCTGGTCCTTGACGGTGATCACCGATTTCTCGAACCGCTTCTCTTCCCACGCCTTGGCCGCGCGGCGCTGCGATTCCATCGCCAGCGCATCGGCCTGATCGCGGGTAAAGCCATACTCGGTCGCGATGATATCGGCCGAGATGCCCTGCGGCACGAAATAGGTCTCCATCGCGAGGCTCGGGTCCACGGCGATTGCCGCACCGTCGCTGCCCATGGCAACCCGGCCCATCATCTCGACGCCGCCTGCGATATAGGCATCGCCCGCGCCGCCCTTCACCTGGTTTGCGGCCAGGTTCACGGCTTCCATGCCGGAGGCGCAGAAGCGGTTGATCGCCAGACCAGGGATGCGCTCGTCCAGATCAGAGGCGAGAACAGCGGAGCGCGCCAGGCAGCCGCCCTGTTCCATCACCTGGGTCACGTTGCCCCAGATCACGTCCTCGACCGCGTGGCCTTCCAGGTTGTTGCGCTCCTTGATCGCGTTCAGCGTCAGGGCGGAGAGGCGGACCGAGGTCACCTCATGCAAGGAGCCGTCCTTGCGTCCTTTGCCGCGCGGGGTGCGCAGCGCGTCATAGATATATGCGTCTGTCATCTTGCTCTCCTCAGGCCCGGTCCGACGGGTTGCCGGGCATCAAGTCATAGGGGTGTTTCCAGCCGGGCAGGGCGCTGATGCGGTCCAGCCAGGCGTCGATATGGGGCCAGTCGGCCCGGTCGAAGCCGAAGGGCTCCGGGTAAAACAGGTAGCCGCAGCAGGTCAGGTCGGCGTTGGAAAGTCCATCGCCCACGATCCACTCGCGGCCCTGCAGATGGGTGTTCAGGGTTTTGAAGGCCGCTTTCAGGCGGCCCTGCATGAAGGTGATCACCTCCTGCGGGCGCTTGTCCTCGGGGATGAAGTGCATCAGGAACCGGGTCATGCCCGCCTGGCTGGACAGTTTGTGGTTGTCCCACAGGACCCAGCGCAGAACCTCGTATTTGTCCTCGGGGCGGCCTGCGAACTTTCCGGTTTTGTCGCTGATGTACTGCTGGATCACGCCGGACTGCGACAGGCGAACATCCCCGTCCACCAGCACCGGCGCCTCCGCCATCACGTTGAGGCCGCGGTAATCGTCAGTGCGGTGCGCGCCGCTGAAGAAATCGACAAACACCGGCTCCCAGGCCAGGCCCGATAGCTCCAGCGCCAAGGCCGCCTTGTAGGAGTGGCCGCTTTCGCCGAAGCAATGCAGTTTGATTGTCATGTGTTGCTCCCTGTGTCTGCTGGCGGAGCGGGGGTTTCACACCCCCGCGCCCCCGTGGAGTATTTTTGGAAAGATGATGGGGCGTTAACCTGCGTCTGCGCGCAGCGTGCTACCTTGGTCCTGCGGCACAGGCTGGAGAGCCGATGGCCGTGAAAGGTGAAGACGTCCCTGCCCATTTGGCGAAGGCTTGGGGGCAGGGACACTGCCTTTGCTTCATCTTTCCCCAAATACTCAAAATCCATCATCGGCCTCCCCCGTCGCCGCCGCGGCCCCTGCGCCTACAGCGACCGCGCAATCAGCTCCTTCATGATCTCATTGGTGCCGCCATAGATCCGCTGCACGCGGGCATCGGCCCACATCTCGCCCACGGCATATTCCTGCATGTAGCCGTAGCCGCCATGCAGCTGCAGGCATTCGTCCAGCACTTCGCCCTGGGTGTCGGTGATCCAGTATTTGGCCATTGCCGCCTTCTCGACGCTCAAGCGGCCCTGCAGGTGTTCGGCGATGCACTCATCCAGAAAGGCGCGCGCGACCTTGGTCTTGGTCAGGCATTCGGCCAGCTTGAAGCGGGTGTTCTGGAATTGCAGGATCGGGCCGCCAAAGGCCTCGCGCTCCTTGCAGTAGGCCACGGTGCGCTCCACCGCGCCCTCCATCGCGCCGACCGCACCGCAGGCGATGATCAGGCGCTCCTGCGGCAGCTGCTGCATCATCTGGTAGAACCCCTGGCCCTCGGCGCCGCCCAGGATGTTTTCCGGCGGGATCTCCACATCGCTGAAGAACAGCTCCGAGGTGTCCGCCGCATGGCAGCCGATCTTGTCCAGGTTGCGGCCGCGGCTGAAGCCCGCGGCGCCGTCGGTTTCCACCGCCACCAGCGACACGCCCTTGGCGCCCGCGCCAGGGTCGGTCTTGGCTGCGACCAGGATCAGGTTGGCGTGCTGGCCGTTGGTGATGAAGGTCTTCTGCCCGGACAGCCGGTAGGCGTTGCCATCCTTCACCGCCTTGGTCTTGATCGCCTGCACATCCGACCCGGTCGAAGGTTCGGTCATCGCCAGCGCGCCGACCAGTTCGCCGGTCACCATCTTCGGCAGCCAGCGCTGTTTCTGTTCTTCGGTACCATAGGCCAGGATGTAATGCGCCACGATGCCGGAGTGGATGCCGTGGCCCCAGCTGGCCAGGTTGGCCCGGCTGCCTTCCATCAGGATCACCGCCTCATGGCCGAAATCGCCGCCCGCACCGCTGAACTCTTCGGGTACCGAAGGGCACAGCAGGCCCAGTTCACCGGCCTGCTGCCAGGTTTCCCGGTCCATCATGCCCTGCTTGCGCCAGGTCTCGAACTTGGGCGCCCATTCATTGGTGATGAACTGGGCCGTCATTTCGGCAAGCATCTGGTGCTCTTCCGTCATCCAGGCGGACTGCGTGCTGGTCATTTTTCTCCCCTCGGCCGCGTTCGGGCCTATCTTTTGCGCGCCTCCAGCTCGGCGTTGAACAGCCGCAGCCGGTGGGTCAGGTTTTCTTGGTCCGTCACACTGTCGAAATGCTCGAACAGGAATGACAGCGCTTCTCCCTCGTCCAGCCCCGCCTCCTGGGCAAATTTCCTGAGCTTGCGGTAGCCGTCCTCGGTCATCGCGACGGGGAAGCGGCGGGTCAGGCGGAAGCGTTTCGGCATCTATCGGTCCTTTGCATGTCAAGGCACCGGCCAGGGCTGTGTCGGGCGCCCCGCGACGGGGCGCCCAAGGGCATCAGAAGGCGTCCGCGTCCAGGGCCATCACCGTGTCCGCACCGCTTTCGATGCGGGCCAGGTGCAGTTTGGTCGCGGGCAGCCGCCGTGCCATATAGTACCGGCCGGTTGCGAGTTTCGTCTCATAGAACGCCGCGTCACCGGCCCCCGCGTCAAGCGCTTCCTGCGCTGCCTTGCCCATCTTGGCCCACATCAAGCCCAGGCAGACCTGGCCGAACAGGTGCATGAAGTCATAAGAGCCCGCCAGCGCGTGGTTGGGATCTTTCATGCCGTTCTGCATGAAGAACATGCCGGCCGCCTGCAGATCCTTGGAAGCCGCCTGCAGGGGTTTGATGAAGTCCTTGGTGTATGCCTCGGAAATATCTTTGTTTTCCTGGCAGAAGCTCTTCACCAGATCAAAGAACGCAAGGACGTATTTGCCGCCGTGCTGGCCCAGCTTGCGGCCCACCAGGTCCAGCGCCTGCACGCCGTTGGCACCCTCGTAGATCATCGCGATGCGGGCGTCGCGGGTGTATTGCGACATGCCCCATTCCTCGATGTAGCCGTGGCCGCCATAAACCTGCTGCGCCTGCACGGTCATGTCGTAGCCCTGATCGGTCAGGAAGCCCTTGATCACAGGCGTCATCAGCGAGATCAGGCCGTCGGCGTCCTTGTCGCCCGCGCGGTGCGCCTGGTCGATCAGGGTAGCGCCCCACAGAAGGAACGCGCGCGCGCCCTCGGCAAAGCTTTTCTGATCCATCAGCGAGCGGCGGATGTCCGGGTGCACGATCAGCGGATCGGCCGGGCCGTCCGGGTTCTTGGCGCCGGTCACGTCGCGGCCCTGCAGGCGGTCCTTGGCGTATTCCAGAGCGTTCTGATAGGCGGCCTCAGCCTGCGCCAGGCCCTGCATGCCGACGCCCACACGCGCCTCGTTCATCATGGTGAACATCGCGCGCATGCCCTTGTGCTCTTCACCCAGCAGGTAGCCCACCGCGCCGTCATAGTTCATCACGCAGGTGGAGTTGCCGTGGATGCCCATCTTCTCTTCGATCTTGCCGACCGAGACGCCGTTGCGCTCGCCCAGAGAACCGTCCTCGTTCACCAGGAACTTGGGCACGATGAACAGGCTGACACCCTTGATGCCCTCGGGGCCGCCGGGGATCTTGGCCAGCACCAGGTGCACGATGTTTTCCGCCATGTCGTGATCGCCGGAGGAGATGAAGATCTTCTGCCCCGAGATGCGGAAGCTGCCGTCATCCTGCGGTTCCGCCTTGGTGCGCATCAGGCCCAGGTCGGTGCCGCAATGCGGTTCGGTCAGGTTCATGGTGCCGGTCCACTCGCAGGACACCATCTTGGGCAGATAGGTGTGTTTCTGCGTGTCGGTGCCATGCGCCAGGATCGCCGATGCCGCGCCATGGGTCAGGCCCTGGTACATGGTAAAGGCCTGGTTGGCGGCCGAGAAGAACTCGCCCACTGCGGTGCCGATCACATAGGGCATGTTCTGGCCGCCGAACTCTTCCGGCATGTCGATGCCCGGCCAGCCGCCTTCCTTCACCTGCTCAAAGGCGTCCTTGAACCCGTTGGGCGTGTAGACCACGCCGTTTTCCAGGCGGCAGCCTTCGGTGTCGCCCACCACGTTCAGCGGGTGCAGAACTGCGCTGGCGATCTTGCCCGCTTCCTCCAGCACGGCGCCGGTGAATTCAGGTTCCAGCTCGTTGTACCCGGGGATATCCTGGCCAGAGACCTTCAGGACATCATGCAGAATAAACTGGGCGTCTTTGGCGGGGGCTGTATAAGAAGGCATTAGGGTCCTCTTCAGGGGGCTTGTTGGACTTGGTTTGGCGCCGGGCAGGCCGGCAGTGGGGCAGGGCGGCTGCCTATTCGGCAGCCTTTTTCTGGGCCCGCATCGAGGCGATCATCTTTTCGCCCCAGGCGAGCTGGTCTTTCAGGTCCTCGATCGCCTCGGTCAGCTCTTCGCGCTGGCGCTCCATATCGTTGAGCCGGTCCTTGGCAATCTCATAGGTCTTGGTCAGCTGAGTCACCTGCTGGTCGCCGACGTGGTACAGATCCAGCAGCTGGCGGATTTCCTCCAGGCTGAACCCGAACCGCTTGCCGCGCAGGATCAGCTTCAGGCGGGCGCGGTCGCGTTTGGTGAACAGCCGCTTCTGGCCGTCGCGGATCGGGAACAGCAGTTCCTTGGCTTCGTAAAACCGCAGGGTGCGGGGCGTCACGTCAAAGGCCTCGCACATCTCGCGGATGGTCATGGTTTCTTCGGTCATCGTCGTCACTCTTACGGCTTGGTGCAGCCCTAAGCTGAGCACTTCCGGCTTTTCGATCAAGACTGACTTTACGTTTACGTAAGTTGTACGTTGCGTCACTTTTAGGGGCGGTAACAGTTCGCAATACGAACATTATGTGGCGCCGCGTTGCGGAGTGCGGGGGTGGCGGAATCGGCCTTGGCCCCTGCAAACGGGGGCAGGACGAGGGGCGAATCCAATGGCCAGGACACACGCCGCAGGCGCCGCCCCGAGCCGCCGGGCGGGCGTAGCTGCAATGCGGTTGCATATTCAGAAAGGAGAGGTGCCTGGCGTGAACAACGCCGCCAGTGCGAGCCGCAGCGCCATGCCGGCGGCATGCGCTGGCCCGGCGGGCGTTTGCGCCGCGCCGGACTTGGCTGCGTTACTTCAGCAGCGCCTTGGTGCTGGCCCGCAGGGCGGTCAGCTCATCAATGGCTTCATTAATCTGTTCGCGCTGCTTTTCCAGCTCCACCAGCTGGCGGTCGGCCATTTCCATAAAGGCATGGTTCTGGGCGTCGTTGCCCTCTTCCTCATAGATCAGCAGCCACTGGCGGATTTCTTCCAGCTGAAAGCCGAACTTGCGCCCGCGCAGGATCAGCTTCATCCGGGCGCGCTCCCGCGCGCCGTAATAGCGCGAGCGGCCTTCGCGGTCCGGCTGCAGCAATTCGATGTATTCATAATAGCGAAGCGTCCGCGGGGTCACGTCGAACTCTGCGCACATTTCCTTGAATGACAATCTGTTGTCGGTCATCCGTTTTCTCCCTTGCCGGGAACCTATGCACTTGCAGCGAACAGTGCAACCTCCGTGGCGGCACACTTGCGCTTTCGCCGGGCCGCAGCCAAAGATAGGGCAGAGATTTCAAAGGGACAGCCCCATGGCCGACAAGACCCAGCTCGCACGCCAGTTCATCGAAGCGATCCCGCATGCCAAGCAACTGGGCATGAAGCTGACGGAGATCGGCGACGGAACCGCCGAAATCCGCATGGCCTATGACGAAAAGCTGATCGGCGACCCGGCCACCGGGGTGATTCACGGCGGCGCGGTGTCGGCCCTGATGGACACATGCTGCGGCGCAGCGGTGATGAGCCACCCCTCCGCTCCCGGCGGCACCGCGACCATCGACCTGCGCATCGACTATATGCGGCCCGCCACGCCCGGCCAGCCGATCACCACCCGCGCAACCTGCCACCACATCACCCGCACCGTCGCCTTTGTCCGCGCCGTGGCGATGGATGAGGACCAGGACCGCCCTGTCGCCACCGCCGCAGGCGCCTTTACCGTGGAGAAGAAGTTTTGAGCCGCCCCCGTCCCGAACCGATCCAGGTGGTCAAGCAGCGCCGCGATGCCGCGCTGTCGGCGCTGGTGGATTCGGTGCCGTACATCCGATTCCTGAACGTGACCTTCGACCGCCGCGGCGATGAGCTGACGGCGCAGCTGAATTTCGACGACAAGCTGATCGGCAACCCCTTCCTGCCGGCCATCCACGGCGGCGTTACCGCGGCATTTCTTGAGATCACCTCGATGATCACCCTCAACTGGTCCTTCCTTTGGCCGCGCATTGAATCCGGCGACCTGGACCCGGCACAGATGGCCAAGGGCAACCTGCCGCGCCAGCCCAAGACCATCGACTTCACCGTCGATTACCTGCGCTCCGGCCTGCCGCGGGATGCTTATGCACGGGCACGTGTAAACCGCTCCGGCCGCCGCTATGCCTCGGTGCATGTGGAGGCCTGGCAGGACCACAAGGACAAGCTGTTTGCCCAGGCCACCGGCCACTTCCTGATGCCGCAGGACGCAAGCGGCGAAGGCTGAAGTCATGAGCAGCGCGGATACGGACATCACCCACGCCCGGGTGCTTAGAATCGCGTTGCCGATTGTGCTGTCGAACGCCACCGTCCCCATCCTGGGCGCCGTTGACACCGGCGTGGTCGGGCAGATGGGGCAGGCCGCCCCGATTGGCGCGGTCGGCATCGGCGCGGCGATCCTGGCGGCGGTTTACTGGATCTTCGGCTTCCTGCGCATGGGCACCACCGGGATGGCCGCTCAGGCGCGCGGCGCGGGGGACTGGGCCGAAACCGGGGCTCTGCTGATGCGCGGCCTGCTGCTGGCTTTTGCTGCCGGGGCGCTGTTCATCATCGCCCAGGCCGCGGTGTTCTGGGGCGCCTTCGCGCTGGCGCCTGCCAGTCCCGAGGTCGAAACCCTTGCCCGCGGTTATCTGGAGGTCCGCATCTGGGGCGCGCCTGCCACCATCGCGCTCTATGCCGTCACGGGCTGGCTGATCGCGGTCGAGCGCACCCGCGGCGTGTTCCTGCTGCAGGTCTGGATGAACGGGCTGAACATCGTGCTGGATCTGTGGTTTGTGCTTGGCCTCGGCTGGGGCGTGGAGGGTGTCGCCCTGGCCACGCTGATTGCCGAATGGACCGGGCTGGCGCTGGGGCTGTACCTGTGCCGCGATGCGTTTGCGGGCGACCAGTGGCGCAACTGGGCGCGGGTGTTCGACGCGGCGCGGCTCAGGCGGATGGTGCAGGTGAATGGCGACATCATGGTGCGCTCGGTGCTGCTGACGGGGTCGTTCACCACCTTCCTGTTCATCAGCTCTGGCGTGGGTGACGTGAACCTGGCGGCCAACCAGATCCTGCTGCAGTTCCTGTCGGTCACCGCGTTTGCCCTGGACGGCTTTGCCTTTGCCGCCGAAGCGCTGGTGGGTGGTGCGGTTGGCGCCCGCGCCCGCGCCAGGCTGCGCCGGGCGGCGGTGATTGCCGCGCAATGGAGCACCGGCGGGGCGGTGCTTATGGGGGCGGGGTTTGCCTTGGCAGGACCTGCGGTGATCGACCTGATGGCCACAGCGCCGGAGGTGCGCGACGCGGGCCGCGTCTACTTGCTGTGGGCGGTGCTGGCACCGGTGCTGAGCGTGGCGAGCTACATGTTCGACGGAATCTACATCGGTGCCACCTGGACCCGCGAGATGCGGCGGGCGATGGTGCAGGCGGTGGGTGTCTACGTGCTGGCGCTGCTGGTGCTGGTGCCAGCGTTCGGCAACCACGGCCTGTGGGCGTCTTTGATGGTGTTGAATGTGGCGCGCGGCGTGACGCTGGGATTGCGGTATCCGCGGCTGGAGGCGCAGGTGGGCACCTGAGCCGCCCGGAAGTCTGTAAGACTTCCGGCTCGTTTTCCGGCACGGAAAACCGGCGCTTCGCGCCAAAAAATCCTCCCAGGATCTTTGGCAGTTTCCCGCGCCGGGAAACGGTTACAGCAGCGCTTCGATCGCCTCGGTCGGGCGTCCGATCACCGCCTTGCCGTCCTGGATCGCAATCGGCCGCTCGATCAGGATCGGATGCGCGGCCATCGCCGCCAGCAAGTCGTCCTCCGGGCTGTCCTTGCTCAGACCCAGCTCTTTGAAGGTTTTTTCACCCGTCCGCATCATCTCCACCGCAGAAACACCAAGCGCAGCTTGCACCTGCTTGATTTCCTCAACCGAGGGCGTGTCCTGCAAATAGAGCCGCACCTGCACGTCACCGCCGCGCTCTTCCAGCAGCGCCAGACCGGCGCGGGATTTCGAACAGCGGGGGTTATGCCAATAGGTGATCACAGCCAGTCCTTCCGTTTCGTGCCAACCGCTTGCGCGACATTGTCAAAACCGTCGCGGGCCAGCAATTCATCCAGCCCGCGGGCAATATCGCCCGCCAGCGACAACCCGCCATAGACCATCGCCGTGTAGAACTGCACGGCTGAGGCCCCGGCGCAGATCTTCGCATAAGCCTGTTCCGCCGTGCTGATGCCGCCGACACCGACCAGCGGCACTTGGCCCTCCAGCAGGTCCGACAGCTGCGCCAGAACCCGGGTGGATTTTTCAAACAGCGGCGCGCCGGACAGGCCGCCGGCCTCGCCCTTGTGTTCACTGTGAAGCCCGTCGCGGGACAGGGTGGTGTTGGTGGCAATCACCGCGTCGATGCCGGTTTCCACGGCGACGGCGGCAATGTCCTCGATCCCGGCGCGGTCCAGATCCGGGGCGATCTTCAGGAACACCGGCACCCGGCGGCTGAGGCTGTCGCGGGTCTCTATCACCCCCGCCAGCAGCGCCGACAAAGCCGCCTTGCCCTGCAGGTCGCGCAGCTTCTCGGTGTTGGGGGAGGAGACATTGACCGTGGCAAAGTCCAGATGCGCGCCGCAATGGGCCAGCACCTTGGCAAAATCCGCGGCGCGGTCGGCGCTGTCCTTGTTGGCACCCAGATTGAGGCCGATCACCGCATCCCGCGGCCGCTGGGAGAGGCGCATGCCAATCGCCTCCATGCCCTCGTTGTTGAACCCGAAGCGGTTGATCGCGGCCTTGTCCTCGGTCAGACGGAACAGGCGTGGCTTGGGGTTGCCGGGCTGCGGGCGGGGGGTGGCGGCGCCAACCTCGATAAAGCCAAAGCCGGACTTCGCCAGCGGAACCAGCGCCTCGGCGTTTTTGTCATAGCCTGCGGCGAGGCCCACCGGGTTCGGCAGATCAATGCCCGCCAGCGTGGTCCTCAGCCGCGCCGAAGTGACCGGGCCGGGGGCCGGGGTCAGCCCCATGGTCAGCGCCTTGATCGACAGCCCGTGCGCGGCCTCCGGATCAATTCGGTGCATTGCGGCCAGGGCCAGCTTTTCGGTCAGCTTCATGCCATCTCCTCAGGGAACTTATGGGTGCCCTCAACAAGCGGCAGCGGCTTGGCCCAGACCACGTCCGTCGTGCGGATGTTGCGGTAAAGGTGCGGGAACTCGGCGCCGCCGCGGGACACCTCCCACTTCAGGTCATCGCCCATCGCATCGGCATCGCAGGCCAGCAGGGTCAGCCCCTCGGCACCAGCGAAATGCTTGGCCGCGGTTTCCGCCGCCTGGGTAGCGGTGGAGAAATGGACGTAGCCGTCCGCAACATCAATCGGCGCGCCGCTGGTCTCGCCCGCGGCCTGCAGTGCGGCCCATTCGTCCGCCCGGAAAATCTTGTAAATCAGCATGAGCGCCTGATGCCCTGCGTTTGCAAAGGAATCAAGGGGGATTGGCCGTATGCGGCCGTGCAAAGATGACGTCAGGAGAGGGCGGGTGGCGGCTTTTCCCCTTTGACCGAAGCGGTGTTTGGGCGCAGGCTTGGTCAAAACAGAACAACGGGAGCGCTCCTCATGATTGCACGCATTCTCACATCGGTTGCAGCCCTGGCCCTGACTGCCGGCGCGTCTGCGGCGGAGTACAGGCTGACCATCCTGCACACCAACGACTTCCATTCACGGTTTGAGCCGATCAACAAATACGACAGCACCTGCGATGCGGAGGATCAGGCCGAGGGGAAGTGCTTTGGCGGCACCGCGCGGCTGGTGACGGCGATTGCGGACGCGCGGGCGCGGGCGGAGAATGCGATCCTGGTGGATGGCGGCGACCAGTTCCAGGGCTCGCTGTTCTATACCTATTACAAGGGCAAGGCCGCGGCGGAGTTCATGAACCATCTGGGCTATGACGGGATGACCGTCGGCAACCATGAGTTCGACGACGGCCCGGAGGTGCTGCGCGGGTTCATGGATGCGGTGGGCTTTCCGATCTTGATGTCGAATGCCGATGTGTCTGCTGAACCGGCGCTGGCGGATGTGCTGAAGAAATCCACGGTGATTGAGCAGGGCGGTGAGAAGATCGGCCTCATCGGTCTGACGCCGGAGGATACGCATGAGCTGGCAAGCCCCGGCAAGAACGTGCATTTCTCCGACCCGGTGGCGGCGGTGCAGGCGGAAGTGGACCGGCTGACCGCCGAAGGGGTGAACAAGATCGTGGTGCTCAGCCACTCCGGCTATGGTGTGGACCAGCGGGTGGCGGCGGAGACCACAGGCGTCGATGTGATCGTGGGCGGGCACTCGAATACCTACCTCTCCAACACGTCTGAGAAGGCCGCGGGGCCGTACCCGACTGTTGTGAACGGGGTGCAGATCGTGCAGGCCTATGCCTATGGCAAGTTCCTGGGTGAACTGAGCGTGACATTTGACGATGCGGGCAATGTCGTCAGCGCCGAGGGCGAGCCGCTGATCATGGATGCCGCCGTCAGCGAGGATGCAGCCACGTTGGACCGGATCGCCGAACTGGCCCAGCCGCTGGATGAGATCCGCAACAAGGTGGTGGCGGAGACCTCGGAGCCGGTCGAGGGCAGCCGCGATGTCTGCCGGGTGCAGGAGTGCCAGATGGGCAATCTGGTGGCTGATGCCATGCTCGACAGGGTGAAGGATCAGGGCGTGACCATCGCCATTGCGAACTCCGGCGGCATCCGCTCCAGTCTGGATGCGGGGGAGGTCAGCATGGGCGAGGTGCTGACCATTCTGCCGTTCCAGAACACGCTGTCGACATTCCAGATCGACGGCAAGACGCTGGTCGCGGCGCTGGAGAACGGCGTCAGCCAGGTGGAGGATGTCAAGGGCCGCTTCCCGCAGGTGGCGGGGCTGAAATTCAGCTGGGACAGTTCTGCCGCGCCGAACGAAGGCCGGGTCACCGAGGTGATGGTGGCAGAGGGCGAGGGTTTTGTGCCCATTGATCCGGCCAAGACTTATGTGGTGGTGACCAATGACTACGTCCGCAACGGCGGTGATGGCTATGCGATGTTCGAGGGCGACGACAAGAACGCCTACGACTTCGGCCCGGATCTGGCGGATGTGCTGGCAGAGTATCTGGCGGCGCAAGGGCCCTATACGCCTTATACCGACGGGCGGATTTCACGGGTGAAATAAGCCTCGGTATTTAGGTCCGGACCGGACCGAATGTTTCGCGCGCGAAACATTCGGGCAGGAGGGCTGCCGCATTATTTTCAGGGAATAGCAACCTTCGCCGGCGCTTGGTTAACGGGCTGGCGGGGGCTTTTCCAAGGCCGGCACGCGTGGCAGAATGCGGGCCATGGACCACCCGCTGATCGAACTTATCAATGCCCGCATCGAAGCCGCCGAGAAGGACGGCGCCTTTGACAATCTGCAAGGCGCCGGCAGGCCGCTGCCCAAATGCGAGGACCCGGAGAATGAACTGGTCAACCGCCTGGTGCGCGAAAGCGGCGGGGTGCCGGAGTTCGTGAGCCTGTCGCGTGAGCTGCAGCGCTTGCGGGCGGAGCTGCGCGAGACCGGCGACCGCAGCCGCCGGCAGGAGATTCTGAAAGAGATGTCGATGATGGACGCGCGGATCGAGATCGCGCGCAAGACCTACACCAAGTAGACCCTGTTACCCTTTGATTTCCGGCCAGATTTCCGGGTCCAGCCCGTCGATGAAGGGCGCCAGAACATTGGCGTATTTCTCCCATTTGCCGATTGAGCGCGTGTGCGCCGTCTGGCGGACCTGGGTGTTTGACAGCGTCAGTACCTGGCCTTCGTGGCGTTCCGGGTGGGCCATGTCCTCGACCCACTCCAGACCGCAGAAGTCCGCCAGCTTGCGGCTTTCGCCCTCAATATCCGTAACGAAGCTCTCATAACGCAAATCATAGATCCGCCCCGGCATCACCTGCCGCCAGTGCTGCATCAGCCGGCCGTAGAGGTTGAACCGGTGCGCCATCGCCTTGAGGTCATAGGCATAGGTCAGCGAGCTGCCGGAGAAATAGCCGCGCCAGATCGACAGCGCCACATCGCGCGGGTCGCGGCAAAGATGAACAAACCGTGCATCCCGGTAAGCCGTCCGAAGATGGCCCAAGAGGCGGTAGTTGTCGGGCATCTTGTCGACATAGGCCGCTGTGCCCTCGGGCATTTCCGGCAGGCGGCTGATGTCTTCCGTCACGAAATTGCGGGCGGCTTCGGGGGTGAAGTCCTGATCCTTGTCGATAAAGGGGTGCAGCAGGAAGGCCGGCACGCCGCGCTCGCCCAGCGGGAATACATCGGGGTGCAGGCCGATCACGGTCTCCGTCAGTGTGGTGCCGGAGCGCGGCATCCCCACGACATAGATCGGGCGCGGGCCCTCGGGCGCGGTGTCCGCCGGGGTGATCTCCGCCGGGAAGGCGGCCATGATCCGGCTGAACTGGCGTTCGCTTTCCTCATAGTCATAGGGGTTCTGCGCCGCCATGCAGGCGTTGGCCTCGTCATTATGGGCGGCAAAGGCGTCCTTGTCGCCTGCCTGATCGGCAATCCGGGCCAGGGCAAAGCTGACGTTGGCACGGTCGAGCGAGCGGGGGGCGGCGGCCTTCAGCGCCTTTTGCGCGACGGGCAGCAGCTCGGCGTTCTGCTCGCGGCTGCTGATCCGGGCCAGCATTTCCAGCACCTGGGTGTCCTTGGGGTCCAGCTCCAGGATCGCGAGGCAGTGGCCGCGGGCGGCGGCAGCGTCTCCGTTGGAAATCAGCTGGCTGGCCAGGCGCCTGCGGGCCTCGATGTTCTGCGGGGCAAACGCAACGGCCTTCTGCGCGGCTTCGGTGGCCTCGTCCTGCCGCATCAGGCGGGCCAGCAGCAGGCTGGCGCTCTGCAGGGCGTCGGCGTCATGCGGGTTCACCTTGAGCGCCGCCTGATAGTCCGCCAGCGTGGCCTTTTCATCGCCGAGCGTGTTCCAGGCGGTGGCGCGCAGCCGCAGCATCCGCGGCTGGCGCGGATCGCGGGCCAGTGCTGCGGTGGCGGTCTCGATCGCGGCCTCGGGCGCATTCATCACCAGATGCGCCTGCGCCTGCAGATACAGCGCCGCCTGATCGCCGGGCTGATCCTTCAGCACCCGCTCCAGCAGCTTCATCGCCTGTTCGCCTTGCTGCAGGAACAGCAGGGTCTGCGCCAGGTTCTTGCGCGCGTCGTGAAAGCCGGGCGCCAGCGCCAGGGCCTTCTTGAAATACGGGACGGCATCGCGGTGCTTGCCCAGGCCCGACAGGGAGATGCCGGCGATATTGGGAAAATCCGGGTGGCTCTTGTGCCGCTTCATGCCGCCCTTGGACTGCTTCAGCGCCTGCTTGAACTTGCCCTGGTTGAGAAAGCCCAGGGCGGACTGGAGATCGTTCTGAAGAGTCATGAGGCCTATCTATCATCCTGTCGGGGCGGCTGAAAACCGGTGGGCCAGGGAGGCTTTGCATCCGCGCCGCGGCCTGGGTTAGAAATCAGCATGTGCGGACGATTTGCCATAACCCTGCCCACGGATGCAATGGCGCAGCTGTTTGCGGCGCAGCCCGCCAACGATCTGCCCCGGGTGCCGAACTTCAATGTTTGCCCGACCAACGCTGTGCATGCGGTGCAGGCGGGCGAGGCGGGGCGGCAGCTGGTTGCGATGCGCTGGGGGTTTCTGCCGCATTGGTACAAGGCGGAAACCGCCGGGCCGCTGCTGATCAATGCGCGGGCCGAGACGATTGCGGAAAAGCCCGCCTTTGCCGCTGCAGCCCGGGAGCGGCGCTGCCTGATCCCGGCCACCGGTTTTTATGAATGGACCAAGGCGGAGAACGGCGCACGGCTGCCTTGGTACATCCACCGCAGCGATGGTGCGCCGATAGCGTTCGCAGCGGTCTGGCAAAGCTGGGGATCGGACGATCCGGTCAAGACCTGTGCCATCGTCACCACCGCGGCAAACGAGGGGCTGTCGGCGATCCATCACCGGATGCCGCTGATCCTGGAGCCGCAGAACTGGGGCAAGTGGCTGGGTGAGGAGGGTCGCGGCGCCGCAGCGCTGATGCAGCCGGGGGCAGAGGGTATTCTGGACTATCACCGGGTTGATCCGGCGGTGAACTCAAACCGGGCCGGGGGGCCTGAGCTGATCGAGCCGTTTGAGGACGGCGATACCCCGCGCGGCCGCCTGATCTGAGCGCTTATTCGGCCGCCTGGCTGCCGGGCAGGTCGCGCTGCGGCGCCCGGCTCAGCTCATTGGCGGCGAGGGTTGCTTTGCGCAGCAGGGCCACAAAGATTTCCCGCTCCGCCTCGGTGAGGCCGGTGAAGATCGCGGGCTGGGCGGCTTGAACAACCGGCAGGATCCGGTCCAGCAGCTCCTCACCGTCGCGGGTCAGGCTGACTTCGCGGGCGCGGCGATCCGCAGCGGAAACACGGCGCGCCACCAGGCCCTTGTCCGCCAGCCGGTCCACCACCTTGCCCAGGGTGGCGCGGTCATAGGCGATCAGCCCCGCGACTGAGGCCTGGTCGATGCCGGGATGGCGCCGGATGGCGGCCAGGGCGGAAAACTGCACCGGGGTCAGATCCACCCCCTCATCAGCCATCCGCTCCATGAACTGGGCGACGGAGATCTGGTGCAGCCGCCGGATCAGGTGGCCGGGCAGAGCGTGTATGTCCAAAGGGTCGGTGTCCATCGGTCCTGGTCCTTGCCGCTGTGGCGCCGCCGGGCCTTCTGCCCGGGCTGGTCTGTTCGCTTCGTTTGCCTTACTGCCCCGCGCGCAGTGCGCGCAAGTATTATTGCCGCAGGAGGGCCGTTTGCGGCTTTTCCTTGCGCAGGGGGCGGGGTACAGCAAAGGCATGGCGCTGACATTCACATCCCTGCAAGAGTTTTACGGCCACGGGTTCGACACCGTGATCGACGTGCGCAGCCCGGCGGAATTTGCCGAAGACCACGTGCCGGGCGCCATCAGCCTGCCGGTGCTGAACAACGAGGAACGCGCCGAGGTCGGCACCATCTATGTGCAGGACAGCCCCTTTAGGGCGCGCAAGCTGGGGGCGGCGCTGGTGTTCCGCAATGCCGCCAACCATATCGAACAAAGCCTGAGCCACCATGAGGGCGGCTGGAAGCCGCTGGTCTATTGCTGGCGCGGCGGCCAGCGGTCCGGGTCCTTCACCTGGATGCTGCAGCAGATCGGCTGGCGTGCCGAGGTGGTGGAGGGCGGTTACCAGACTTACCGCCGCCTGGTGCACAAGGCGATGTACGAGACCGTTCTGCCGCACCGGCTGGTGGCGCTGGACGGTTATACCGGATCGGCAAAGACCGAGGTGCTGAACCGCGCGGCGCAGCTGGGGGTGCAGGTGCTGGATCTGGAGGGGCTGGCCAATCACCGCGGCTCCCTTCTCGGCGAGATGCCGACGCCGCAGCCGTCGCAGAAGGGGTTTGAATCCGCTGTGTCTGGGGCGCTGATGCGGCTGGACCCCGCCCGCCCGGTGCTGGTGGAGGCCGAGTCGAACAAGATCGGCCAGCGGATCATCCCGCCGGCGGTCTGGGACGCCATGAAGCAGGCCCCCCGCATCGAGCTGCAGGTGCCGGTGGCGGCGCGCTGCCGCTATCTGGCGGCGGCCTATGACGACATCCTGTCGGACGCAGCGCGGCTGCGCGAGAAGCTGGGCCCGTTGCGCGCCCATCGCTCCGGCGCTGTGGTGGACGGCTGGTTTGCCAGCATCGAGGCGGGGGACAAGGCTGCTTTGACTGAAGCGCTGATGCTGGAGCATTACGATCCCGCCTACCGCAAGTCCCGGACCGCGATCGGGGCGGAGGTGGCTGCCACGGTGGAGGCTGATGCGCTGGACGAGTCCGGACTGCAGGCGGCCGCGGCGCAGGTTGCGGAGATCATGGCACGCGTCTGACCGGCGGTTCTCCCGCCCGTCG
>NZ_JBQKUH010000040.1:0-41625 GCF_054968485.1 Leisingera sp. G5_S3_59_S7 | reverse complement strand
CGCCGCCCATTGCCCATTTGCGGACCGGCACTGAGCCTTTTCCGGGACTTAGCCGGGCTTCGAACATAGCGGAGCGGGTCTTTGCATCAGGCCTTTGCGGTGAAACGGCTGCCTTTGCCGGGGGGCGTTTCCGGCGGGCCGGCAAAACATTGGGCGATGCGCATCCATTTCTGCGCCGTGGCGCCCGCCACCTGCAGGCTGGTATCGGCGGCATTGCGGACCTGCGTGACCACCTGCGCGAACTCCACTGCGCTGCCCTTCACGAAATTCCCGCCTTGCGGCTCGTTCCACTCCCAAACGGCGTCCGACGGTCCCGTCAATTGCACAAACGGCGCGGGCTCCGGCACGTCCAGTCCGCGGTTGGCGAAGCTCCAGCCGTAGGTGGCCACCCCCAGATGCGCGATATTGCGGATGCGGTCCTGTTCCTGCCGCTGCAGACCCAGCAGGTCAAAGACTTCCTGGCCATGCGCCCAGGTCTCCATCTGCCGGGCAGTGATGGCGCTCAGCGCGCTCATGTCCGGCCCGATCCATTTGAGACGCCCCTTGGGGTCCGCGGCGGCATAGGCATCGGCGCAGCGCTCTGCCCCTTGCCGCCATGCCTGAAACAGCGCGCGGCCCGACAGGCCATTCAGCCAGGGGAACTGGCACTCGAGGATAGACTTGCCCGCCTGCATGTCCTGCAGCACCGGTGCGATGAAGGCGGCGAATGCCTCCTCCCCTTGCAAAGACGCCTCCGCCGCCGCGTTGAACAGGTGCAAGTGTCCCAGCACGTGGTCGATGGTCCAGTCCTTGAACTGGGTTGTCCGGTGGAATTCCGCCTCCGGCAGATCCTCCAGAATGGCTGCCAAGGCGCGGCTTTCGGCGCGGAAATCTTCGGCCTGCTGCATAATCCATCCCCCCATGTGCGGCAGGCAGAAGGATAGCCGCCCGGACCTCATCGCTGAAACCCGGACGGCACGTCACAGAAGGGAGAAACCGTCAGCCCCCGGACATCGCCTTGAAGGCGCGGCCTGCGGCTTCGAAGTTGCGGCTGAGCGGGGATGTGAGCCGGGACTGGGCCGCGTAGTATGCCCCGGTGCGGCAAAGCTGCGCGGCGAATTCCGGGTGCACCCCGGCGTCGTCATACTTGCGCACCCGCTCCTGGCTGAGCCAGCCGCGGCTTTTGACCTCTTTCTGGATCAGCTCCAGGCGCTGAACGCAGTGCAGCGCGGTGTAGGCCGAGAGATACTCCAGGTATTCGCCAATTTCATGGCCGCAGGCCGGATCGAAGGTTTCGATCATCACGTCGGCCATCTTGTCCGGCGCAATCGGCCAGGTCTCGTCGCCGATGAGCCAGGCAAAATCCTCCGCACCGTGGCGCAGACCTGCATATTCAAAGTCGAACCAGCGGACATACCCGTCTGCGCCGATCGCCGCGTTGCCCGCGCGGCAGTCCCATTTCAGGAACTGAACCCCCGGCTGCTCCATGTACTGGGCCACCGCCGGGTAGTCAAAATCATCCGGGATGCCCATGGAGTAAGCCTCCAGCGCCTCTACCGAGCTGATGAAATTGCGGACCCAGCTGCGGTTGGCGCCGAGATGCGGCAGCACCGTGTGCAGCTCAGTCTTGCGGGCTGCTGCCTGGATGCGGAAGATCGCGGCGCAGGCCTCGGCCGCGAGGTCGAGCTGGTCGGCCTCCCCGTGCAGAATGATCTCTTCACTCAGCCGTGTCTCGCCAGTGTCGGACTGGAACAGCACGTCCTTGTGCACCCCCAGCACCCGCGGAATGTCGTCGCAATGGGGCGCCAGCTGCTCCAGCACGTAGGCTTCCAGATGGGTGCGGCGGAAATTGGCACGCAGGGTGGCAATCGCCGTGCGGTCTTTGAAATGCAGCCGCAGCGAGGAGCGCGACTTGCCGCCCGGGGCGGTGATCTCCACAGGCTCCTCGCCGAGCACCTCCCGGGCCGCCGCCGCGATATACGCAGTGCGGTCGTCGAATTTTCCGTCAGCCATAGCCTGCCCCCTTCCCGGAACGCTGCCCGGACTCCGGTCAGCTTACCCCTCTCCGGTTAACGACCTAGCGGGTAAAGGCGGCAATATTCAGGACAGATTTGGGCAATCACCGCAGGCCGCAGGCCGATTCGCACGAGCCGGACGCGAGTGGCGCGGCGCATTGGAGAGGGATTGCCTCACAATCACAGGGCGCGCAGGGAGATTGTTTCCGGAATCTCTCCGGCAATAGCGTAATTTGTCTAAAATGTGCCGAAAATTTGGCCCTTCTGATCGGCTTTCCTACCGTTGTCTAATGCGCGATTGCGTCCTGTTTCCAGGTCAATCCGCAGTTGTGATTCAAGGTTTGCCTGGGGGGGTAGAAATATGGGCCGGGGACATTATTCGTGGGGCTGGGGCGGCAAGCAGGCTTGCGGTGGCAACAGCTATTATAACGGCGGCGTGCAAGGCGGGCATTTCGGCCGCTGGTACGACAGCCACCTGTCAGACCGCTATGGCTGGAACGGCAAGGGCTACAAGGCCTGGCGTGAAGGCGGGGAGGATGAGGAAGACGGCTCAGGCGGCACCAAGGGATCCGGGGGCACAAAAGGATCCGGCGGCACCAATGGATCCGGCGGCACCAAAGGCTCCGGCGGCACCAAAGGATCCGGCGGCACCAAGGGATCCGGCGGAACCAAAGGGTCCGGCGGCACCAAAGGATCCGGCGGCACAAAAGGATCCGGCGGTAGCAAAGGGTGCGGCGGCAAAGACCATCACGGCACAAAGCACTGGTGGTACCGCGAGGAAGATGACTGGAAAGGCTCAGGCGGAACCGGCGGACCGGGCGGCTCGGGAGGAACGAGGGGATCCGGCGGAACGCATGGCTGCGGCTCGGGCACCAAGGGTTCCGGCGGCACCAGCGGCTCCGGCAGCGGCGGGACCAAGGGATCCGGCGGGACCAAAGGAAGCGGAGGCACCAAAGGCTCCGGCGGATCGGGCGGGACCAAGGGCACCGGCAGCACTGGCGGCGATGACAGCGGTAAGACCTCGGTGTTTTTCGAAGTCGGCGGCAATGGCGATCCAAGTGTCACCATCGAGGTGCTGCAGACGCCGGAAAACCAGCTGTTCATCAAGATGGAGCCAACGTCGTGGGACGGTGAAGTGGCCGATACCGACGGGCTGTTCTTCAACATGGCGGATGATGCCAGCGTTGGCGGGCTGAACTTCTTCCCGGACGAGAATGCGCTGCCAGTCACCGGCCATGAAGCCAGCGCCAATTCCGTCAATGCGCTGGACACCGGCACCACCGTGCCCGGCAGCTTCGACGCGATGGTGCAATTCGGCCAGGTCCCGGACAGCACCGACGGCACGGTCACCAATGCCAATTTCACCCTGTGGTCCGACGCCGGGCTGACATTGGAAGACATCGACCTCAGCAGCATGTCGCTGGTGGTCAGCAATCCGGACGGCTCGCAACAGGTGCTGGAGGGTGGTTACGACCCGGCGACCGCAGCCAGCAGCGGCAGCGCTTATGCCAACGGCGGGGTCACCGGCGAGGGCCTGAGCAACTGGTATGACGCCAACCTGGCGGGCCAGTTCCAGGACGGCGGCAGCGAGCCCGGCGCCGAGGACTTCATGGCGCTGATGAACCTGCCGGTGGGCGGCACAATGCCCAGTGGCGGCACTGAGGGCGGCACAGGCGATATGTACGACATGGGCTAAGCCTGCCTGCCGGATTAACCGGACCGGAGGGCGCCGCAGGGCGCCCTCTTGCGTCTCCATGCCTGCTCAGGGCAGCGGGTCTGTCTTGAACAGGCGGATCTTCAAGCCGCCGTGGGCAACCGGCGCGCCGAACGGCAGGAAGGGCAGATTGGTGGCCTTGGCCAGGCCGGTTTCCGAGGTGACGATACCAACCCGCCAGCCGGAGAAGCGCTCCTTCAGCACCTGCCCCAGGGCACCGTAGAGGGCAAACAGCAGTTTCTTGTTGCCGATCCGCGCGCCGTAGGGCGGGTTGACGATGACCAGGCCGGGCGGGCCGTCCGGACGCTGCAGATCGCTGACCGCGGCCTGAGAGAAACGGGTGCAGTCCGCCACGCCGGCGCGCTCGGCATTGGCAGCGGACATCTCCACAGCGCCTGCGTTGCGGTCGGAGCCGTGGAACAGCAGATCCGTTTCGCGTGTTTCGCCCTGCTGCTTGAGGTCTGCCCAGGCGTCCGCGTCAAAAGTCGCCAGCTGTTCAAAGGCAAAGCTGCGGCTGCGGCCGGGCAGCAGGCCCTTGGTGATTTCAGCAGCCTCGATCACAAACGTGCCGGAGCCGCACATCGGATCCACCACCGGCTCTGTCCCGTCAAAGCTGCATTCGCGCAGGAACAGGGCGGCGAGGTTTTCGCGCATCGGTGCCTTGCCGACGGCGGATTTATGGCCGCGTTTGTGCAGCCCCTCGCCCGAGGTGTCGACGCTGAAGACGCAGAGATTGTCCTCAATGCGCAGCTTTACCGTCAGCCCGGCGTCTTTGGTGACGGGGGCGCCAAGTGTCTCGGCAATGGCTTTCTCCACCCGCTGCGCGGCGGCGCCTGCGTGGTAGATTTTCGATTTCTTGTTGGTGGCGACCTCCACCTTCACCGGCACCTCCGGGCGCAGCACATCGCCCCAGGGGAACTTGCGCGACCGCTTGTCGAGCTGAGCCAGGTGAAAGGCGCGGAATTCGCCGATCCGCGCCAGAACCCGCGCGGCGCCGCGCACAGAAAGGTTGGCACGCCACACCTCACGCCAATCCCCCTGCACCGTGACCCCGCCCGGCACCGACTTGGGGGCGGCAAATCCCAGCTCCTTGGCTTCAGCCAGCAGCGCTTGCTCCAGTCCCGGCGGTGCGGTCAGGAAGATCTCGAATGTGCTTTCTTGCGTCATGCCGCCTCTGTAGCGGGAATGCCCTGGCACGGCGACTGCTTTTTCACTGTTGAGAAGGCGAAAAGAAGCGTTGCGTCACAACTGGAGATGCTGCGCCGCGGCATGGCCTGCACGTGCAAATGCCGCCCGTTGATGATGAATTTTTTTATGCAAAAACAATACAATAACACTTACTAAAAAATTAGTTTGACAACATAATCCAACCTATGAAAGCTCTATGGCAGTCAGATGCAGCCAATGCATAGCTGGCTTTAAGCGACTTTCAGGGAGGAAAAAGATGCGGAAGTATCTTTTGTCCGCAGCCGCCGTTTGCGCGATGGTTGCGGGATCGATTGGCTATGCCGACGAAATGGCGGCCAAGAAATGGATTGATGAGGAATTTCAGCCTTCGGTGCTGACCAAGGATGAGCAGCTTTCGGAGCTGCAGTGGTTCATCCAGGCAGCAGAGCCGTTCAAGGGCATGGAGATCAACGTGCTGTCGGAAGGCATCCCGACGCACTCCTACGAGTCCGAGGTGCTGACCAAGGCCTTTGAGGAAATCACCGGCATCAAGGTGAACCACCAGATCCTGGGTGAAGGCGAGGTCGTTCAGGCCGTGCAGACCCAGATGCAGACCAAGCGGAACCTCTATGACGCCTACGTCAATGACTCCGACCTGATCGGCACCCACTCGCGCCTGCAGCTGGCCTACAACCTGACCGACATGATGGCAGGCGAGTTCAAGGACGTGACCAACCCCGGCCTCGATCTGGATGACTTCATGGGCACCCAGTTCACCACCGGCCCGGACGGCGACCTGTACCAGCTGCCCGACCAGCAGTTCGCGAACCTCTACTGGTTCCGCAAGGACTGGTTCGACCGCGAAGACCTGCAGGCCGCGTTCAAGGAAAAGTACGGCTACGACCTGGGCGTTCCGGTCAACTGGTCCGCGTATGAGGACATCGCCGAATTCTTCAGCGAGCACGTCAAGGAAATCGACGGCACCGCGATCTATGGCCACATGGATTACGGCAAGCGCGCGCCGGACCTTGGCTGGCGGATGACCGACGCCTGGCTGTCGATGGCCGGTGCCGGTTCGAAGGGTGAGCCGAACGGCGTGCCGATCGACGAATGGGGCATCCGCATGGAAGAAGGCTCCTGCAACCCGGCCGGTGCCAGCGTGACCCGCGGCGGCGCGGCTAACGGCCCAGCGGCGGTATATGCGATCCGCAAGTGGGACGAATGGCTGCGCAAGTATGCCCCTCCGGGCGCCGCATCCTATGACTTCTACCAGTCGCTGCCTGCACTGGCGCAGGGCAACGTGGCGCAGCAGATCTTCTGGTACACCGCCTTCACCGCCGACATGGTGAAGCCGCAGTCCGAAGGCAACAACACCGTCGACGCCGAGGGCAACCCGCTGTGGCGGATGGCGCCCAGCCCGCACGGCCCCTACTGGGAAGAAGGCCAAAAGGTCGGCTATCAGGACGTGGGTTCCTGGACCTTCCTCAAGTCCACCCCGCTGGACCGTGCCCAGGCTGCCTGGCTCTATGCCCAGTTCGTGGTCTCTAAGACCGTGGACGTGAAGAAGTCGCACGTTGGCCTGACCTTCATCCGCGACTCCTCCGTGAACCACGAAAGCTTCACCGAGCGCGCACCCAAGCTGGGCGGCCTGGTAGAGTTCTACCGCTCGCCTGACCGTGTGGCATGGTCGCCGACCGGCATCAACGTTCCGGATTACCCGAAGCTGGCCCAGATCTGGTGGCAGCAGATCGGTGACGTGAACTCCGGCGCCTTCACGCCGCAGGAAGCGATGGACCGTCTGGCCGAGGAAATGGACATCACCATGGGCCGGATGCAGCGCGCAGACGAGCAGGCGAATGTCTATGGCGGCTGCGGCCCGCGCCTGAACGAAGAGAAAGACGCGGAGTGGTGGTACGCCAATGGCGGCGCCAAGCCGCCGCTGGAGAACGAGAAGCCGCAGGGCCAGACCGTCAACTATGACGAGCTGGTGGCCCGCTGGGCAACCAACTAAGGCCTCCTCCCGGTCCGGCCAGCGTTCCCCATCATCTGGCCGGGCTATTCAGGCCCCGGAGACCCTTTCCCGTCATCCGGGGCCTTCTTCCCCAAAAGACAGCGCGCCCCTGCCCCGCGCGCTAACAGGCCGCCTGCCGGAAAGTCAAAGCAAGATGGCACTCGAACTCAAGGGTGTGACCAAGCGCGTCGGCGCTATTCAGCACATCAAGGAAACCTCCCTGCTGCTGGAGCCCGGTCACTTCAACGTCCTCCTCGGCGCCACCGGCTCCGGAAAGACCTCACTTATCAAACTGATGGCGGGCCTCGACCCGATGGCCAGCGGCCAGGTGCTAATGGATGGCGAGGATGTCAGCCGTCTCAGCACCCAGAAGCGCAACATCAGCTTGGTGCATCAGTTCTTCATCAATTACCCGCATATGACGGTGTTCGAAAACATCGCCTCGCCGCTGAAGGTGGCTGGCATGGCAAAGTCGGAAATCGACGCCCGTGTCGAGGAAGCCGCCGCGATCCTGCAGCTGAAACCGATGCTGCACCGCCGCCCGCATGAGCTGTCCGGCGGCCAGCAGCAGCGCTGCGCCTTGGCCCGTGCGATTGCCAAGGAAAGCCGCGCGGTGTTCCTGGACGAACCGCTCGCCAACCTCGACTACAAGCTGCGCGAGGAACTGCGCGACCAGCTGCCAGAACTGTTTGCAGGCCGCGGCGCAGTGGTGGTCTATGCGACCTCCGAACCGGAAGAGGCGCTGCTGTTGGGCGGCAAGACCGCGCTGATGCGCGACGGCCGGGTGACCCAGTTCGGCCCCACCGCCGAGATCTACCGCAACCCCGGCAATGTCGATGCAGCACGAGTGTTCTCAGACCCGCCGATCAACACAGCCGAGATCACCAAGCAGGGCAGCACGGCCCTGCTGGGCGCAGGCGTCACCTGGGAGCTGAGCGGTGCCGCCGCCGGGCTGGCCGATGGCACCTACACCATCGCCATCCGCCCGCACCACGTGCTGCCTGTGGCGAAAAACGGCGCCCATGTGCAGCTGTCAGGCCAGGTGCAGGTGACCGAACTGTCCGGCTCCGAAAGCTCTGCCCATTTCGAGATGGGCTCCGGCAGCTGGGTTTCGCTGGCCCACGGCGTCCACCCCTATCAGGTGGGTGAGCTGCACGACTTCTACATGGACCCCGCGCAGGCATATTTCTTTGCCCCCGACGGCAGCCGCGCGGCGTGAGGCATCAATGGCTAAAATAACTCTCTCAAAACTGCGCCACAGCTACCTTTCGACGCCGAAATCCGACTCGGATTACGCGCTGAAGGAAATCGACCTCGACTGGACCGACGGCGGCGCCTATGCGCTGCTCGGCCCCTCGGGCTGCGGCAAATCCACCCTTTTGAACATCATCTCGGGCCTGCTGGTCCCGTCCGAGGGCCAGATCCTGTTCGACGGCAAGGACGTGACCGCCCTGCCCCCGGATCAGCGCAACATCGCGCAGGTGTTCCAGTTCCCGGTGATCTACGACACCATGACGGTGTACGACAACCTGGCCTTCCCGCTCAGGAACCGCGGCCGGGACGAGTCCACTGTGCACCAGCGGGTGATGGCGATTGCCGAAATGCTCGAAGTCACCGGGATGCTGGATCAGAAGGCGGCAGGATTGTCACCTGACAATAAACAGAAGATCTCCATGGGCCGCGGGCTTGTGCGCGAGGACGTGAATGTTGTGATGTTCGACGAACCGCTCACCGTGATCGACCCGCACCTGAAGTGGAAGCTGCGCTCCAAGCTGAAGGAGCTGCACCAGCGGGTGAAGGCGACGATGATCTACGTCACCCACGACCAGACAGAAGCGCTGACCTTTGCCGACCAGGTGGTGGTGATGCAGCTGGGCGAGGTGGTGCAGATCGGCACGCCGGTGGAGCTGTTCGAGCGCCCCGCGCATACCTTTGTCGGCCATTTCATCGGCTCGCCGGGGATGAACATCCTGCCCTGCAGCGTGCAGCACGGCGCGGCAGTGTTTGCCGGGCAGCAGATTGCGCTGGAAGGCCCCATTCAGGGGGCCGCAAACGGCCAGACAGAAATCGGCATCCGCCCAGAGTTCGTCTCGCTGTCGGACACCGGCCTGCCCGCGACCGTCACCAAGGTCTCTGACATCGGCCGCCACACGGTGGTGGAATGCGAGGCCGGCGGCCAGCGTATCAACGCCATCACCGATGGCGCCGCCCCGCAAAAAGGCAGCGCCGTGCACCTCGCCTTCCGCCAGGACATGACCCGGCTTTACGTGGATGGCTGGCTTGCCACCTCCCCCGCTGCAAACGAACAAGGAGCGGCCTGATGAAAACCGAAAACCAGAAAGCCTGGTTCTTTGTGCTGCCGGTGCTGGCGCTGGTCGCCTTCAACGCGCTGATCCCGATGATGACGGTGGTCAACTATTCGGTGCAGGAGACCTTTGGCGACAACGTGTTCTTCTGGCAAGGCCTGGACTGGTTCCAGCAGATCCTGCGCTCGGACCGCTTCCATGCCGCGCTTGGCCGCCAGTTCATGTTCACGTTCCTGATCCTGATCATCGAGGTGCCGCTGGGCATCGCCATTGCGCTGTCGATGCCGCGCAAGGGCTTCTGGGTGCCGGTCTGCCTGGTGCTGATGGCACTGCCGATGCTGATCCCGTGGAACGTGGTGGGCGCGATGTGGAACATCTTCACCCTGCCCGACATCGGCCTGCTGGGGTACTTCCTGAACCACGTGCTGGGCATCAACTATGACATGACGCAGGATCCGGTCGCGGCCTGGGTGACCATCGTCACGATGGACGTCTGGCACTGGACCTCTCTGGTGGTGCTTCTGTCCTATGCCGGCCTCGTGTCGATCCCCGACGCCTATTACCAGGCGGCCAAGATCGACGGCGCCACCAACTGGGCGGTGTTCCGGTTCATCCAGCTGCCGAAGATGAAAACGGTGCTGACCATCGCCATCCTGCTGCGCTTCATGGACAGCTTCAACATCTACACCGAGCCGTTTGTTCTAACCGGCGGCGGGCCCGGCAACTCCACCACGCTGCTGTCGATCGACCTGGTGAAAATCGCGCTCGGCCAGTTCGACCTCGGCCCCGCAGCCGCCATGTCGCTCATCTATTTCGCAATCACTCTGTTGGTCAGCTGGCTGTTCTACACGCTGATGACCAAAGACGACCTGAACTGAGGGAGGGAGACAGATGCAGAAACGCACCATCGTTCCCATCGTCTATATCCTGTTTCTCATGCTGCCGATCTATTGGCTGGTGGCGATGAGCTTCAAGACAACCAACGAAATCCTGTCGGGCTTCTCGCTGTTCCCGCAGACCTTCACGCTGGAGAATTACGCAACGATCTTCACCGACCCCAGCTGGTACTGGGGCTATATCAACTCGATCCTCTACGTGACGATCAACACGGTGATCTCGGTGGCGGTGGCGCTGCCGGCGGCCTATGCCTTCAGCCGCTACCGGTTCCTGGGCGACAAGCAGCTGTTCTTCTGGCTGCTGACCAACCGGATGGCGCCTGCCGCCGTCTTTGCCCTGCCGTTCTTCCAGCTTTACTCCGCCGTTGAACTGTTCGACACCCACCTGGCCGTGGCGCTGGCGCATTGCCTGTTCAACATCCCGCTGGCAGTCTGGATCCTGGAGGGCTTCATGGGCGGCGTGCCCAAGGAGCTGGACGAGACCGCATTTGTTGACGGCTATTCCTTCCCGCGCTTCTTTGCGACGATCTTTGTGCCGTCGATCAAGGCGGGCGTGGGTGTGGCAGCCTTCTTCTGCTTCATGTTCTCCTGGGTGGAGTTGCTGCTGGCGAAAACCCTGACCGCCGTCGCCGCCAAGCCGATTGCCGCCACCATGACCAAGACCGCGTCGTCCGCGGGTTATGAACTGGGGCTCTTGGCGGCTGCGGGAACTTTGACAATCATTCCGGGCGCCATCGTGATCTGGTTTGTCCGCAACTACATCGCGAAGGGTTTCGCGATGGGGAGGGTGTAATGTTTTCATGGATGGCCTGGACCTGGCCCACTGCCCTGCTGTTCATCGGCATCTTCACCGCCATCGGCGTGCTGATCATCGCTGAGATCCGCCACCCCGGCGGCGCGGCCCGCAAGGGCGTGCTGGGCCTCACCACCACCCGCGGCGACCGGCTGTTCATCAGCCTTCTGGGCACCTCCTACATCTTCCTGGCCTGGCTGGGGCTGGTGGGAATGCCGCTGTGGTGGCCGCTGGGGCTGTCGATCGCCTGGGGCATCTTCTGCTTCTGGAAGGTCTGACTTTGCCCCCCGCGGGTCAAGGAGGCCGCAGGCCCCGCGAAAGCGGCTTGTCCTTGACGCGCAATTCTTAAACACACTGGAGACGGGCCTTGAAGGCAGACCTGCCCTTCAAGGCCTTCTCAGCCAAAACCGTCAGCGTGTGCACCAGGCACCTTCTCCGAGGCCGGCACGTCGCCTTGCCCTCAGCTGAATAAGAGCGCGCGGCAGCGCACAATTTGACAACAGCAGCCCCGCCGCCGTGCGTCTTCTAAAAAAATAGTTTTCACGGGAGCCCCCTTCCCCTAGCATGACTGGAACGATCAAATGAGCCGGACAGCCGAGGCGATGCGCAAGAAACACGACACTTCCCTGCTGACAGAAGTCGAGCTGGAATTCATGACTGTCGTCTGGGACCTGGGCGGCGGCACCGTGCGCGATATCCTGGCCGAGCTGAACAAGGTGCAGGAACGCGCCTATACCTCGGTGGCCACGGTTCTCAAGATTATGGAACAGAAGGGCTTTCTCACCAGCGAGCGCAAGGACCGCTCATTGGTTTACCGCCCCGCCGTTCCCAAGGCAGAGTATCAGAAAACATCTCTGAAAAACCTTTCGAGCAAGCTTTTCAACGGCGCGCCCGCCGCATTGGTGGCGCGGCTGGTCGATGATGAGGATGTGACCGACGAGATGCTCGAGGAGATGCGGGCGCTCTTGGAGGAAAGGCTGGGGGACAATGCCAACTGAGGTTCTGCTGAACGCCTATATCGACCTGAATATTCTGCTGCTGGCCGGCACTGTGCTGTGGTTCGCCGCCCGCAAGGCGCTGGCGCGCAGCCCGCTGGGACGCGCCTACCGGCCGCAGCTGCGGCTGCTCAATGGGATGACGGTGCTGCTGGCGGCTTCGCCGGTGCTGATCCTTGCCTTCACCCATTATGTCATCGCCCATCCGCCGAACTTCTCCGACATGCTGGTCTCGCAATACCTGCAGGGCAATGTCAGCATGAGCGCCGGCACGTTTGAGGCCACCCTGGGCCTGCGCGAAGATGCGGTGCGCGGGCTCACCAGCCTGCAGCCGCTGTGGGCACAGGCCGTTGCCGCGGCATTTGCCGCCGGGGCGCTGATCTGCCTGGCGCATGTGGCGGTGTCCGTCTTCCGCCTGCGCCAGAACCTAAGCGGCGCCTTCACCTGGAAACGCATCGGCCGGGTGCAGCTGATGGTTTCAGATGACATCCGCGTGGCCTATTCCACCCGCGGGCCGTTTTGCCGCTATGTGGTTCTGCCCTCGCCGCTGCTGAACGACCCGAGCGACCTGCGACTGACCATTGCGCATGAACTGCAGCACTTCCGCCAGCGCGACATCGAATGCGAGTTCCTGCTGGAGATGCTGCGCCCGCTGCTGTTCTGGAACCCTGCCTTTTACATGTGGCGGCGCGAGGTGCGGCTGCTGCGCGAGTTCGCCTGCGACCAGGCGCTGATGGCGCGGCCCCGGTTTGACGTGCGCGCCTATTGTGAATGCCTGATCCGCGCCTGCGCCCATGCCGCCCGCGGCCCGGCTCTGTTTACCCGCCGCAGCCCGGCAGTGGCGCTGGTCGACCGCCGCGAAACCCGCCGGGGCGCATCGCTGCAGCGGCGCATCATTGCGGTGACCGCCGTTCAGCCGCAGCAGCCGAACTCCCTGGGCTGGGGGCTGGTTTCCCTGGCCATGGCCGGGGCGGTTCTGGCAACAGCGATGCTGCTGCAGCGGCCCAGCGACTGGAGCCATGACCGCATTATGCTGTCGACCATCGTCAATCTGGAACGGATGGCAAACCGCAACACTGCACCGGATCTTGCCGTCAGCGCCTTGAATGGCGGCTTTGCGGTTCCCGCCCAGTAAGCCCGGAACACCCGTCCACTGCCCGTTCTGCAAGCTGCCGTGCCTGTCGCGGCGGGCGGAATGCGCGCTTGCAACCCGGCTGTCCCCGGCAGGAACCATGGTAACCGCTTTCCTCTTTCAAGATGCCGACCAGTGCAGGCGCTAGCACTGGCAGAATTTTGCAGTACCGGCAGCCGGGCTTGAGCGGAGAAAGGACCAGCCCGTTTCCAGGGCGGCAAAGCGCCGAAGCCAAGGCGCTGTTACGGCGGTGCAGCGCCTGAAATTACGCTCTTTGACCAAGGGGATAGCGTCTGGCGCAGGCACGGCCTAGCTCTATTCCACGGCACGCGGAACACCGTGGCCGCAGGTAGAAAACAAACAAACGAATGGAGTGTCTCACATGAAAAAATTCGCGCTGACCGCCGCCGCTTTTGCTGCTCTGGCTGCTTCGCCGCTGGCTGCGATGGAATCCATCACCGAGGCTGACACGGATGGCAACGGCACCTATTCGCTGGAAGAACTGCAGGCGGCCTATCCGGATCTGACTGCAGAAACCTTTGCCACCATTGACTCCAACGCCGATGGCGAAGCTGATCTCGCCGAGGTGCAGGCAGCGGAAGAAGCCGGCTTGCTGGCAGCAGAAGGCTGATCCCGCGGCAAGGCGGCTTCCCCACCCCCCGAGCCGCCTTGCCACCTGATGTCCCGCCGGTCTTAAACGGTGCCGGGGCCCTGCAATGCGGGGCCCTTTTTCACGCCGCCATGCGGCGGGGTCAGCCGCCGTCCGCCTGCCGCTTCAGCCGCTCGATATGGCGGGAAAAGACATAGGTCAAAGGCACACCCAGCAGCAGTCCCCAGATAACCGACTCATAAGGTGTCAGCACCCGCCAGCCGATCCAGCTGGCAATCAGCGAGGCAAAGAAGATGTTGACGGCCGCCGCGCCCGCCCCGAACGGGTAAAGCGCTGCCAGCAGCCGCCAGGAGGGCTGCGGTGTCATCGGCGGCTCACCAGGTATTGGACGAACCCCAGGCTGATGATCAGCGCGATGGAGCCCACCAGGAACCAGAACTCCGCCGTTTCAGTCTGCGGCTGCGGGATCGGGCGCTCGAAAGTGGCGGCAAAGGCGCTGGAGGGGGCCAGCAGGGCGAAGGAGAGAATGTGTTTCATCTCAGTGCTCCATGGTCAAGGATTGATAGATTTCCGGCAGCGCTCGGGGCAGCCGGTCCGGGTCTGGCAACAGGGTAAAGCCGGCGCGCCCGAAGATGCGGGCAAACCAGTCCTGCCCGTCGGCGTCGATCACCACGCCGTGCACCGACTGGCCCAGAGCGCGTGCCTCGCGCACCGCCATGCGGCTGTCCTCGATGCCATGCACACCTTCGTAGTGATCCAAGTCGTTAGGCTTGCCATCGGTCAACACCAGCAGAAGGCGGCGTTCGGATCCTTCCTCTGCCAGCTGCGCAGAGGCATGGCGGATTGCGGCGCCCAGACGGGTATAGTGGCCAGGCTTGAAGCCACCGATGCGGGCTGTGACCGTCTCTGACATCGGGTCTTCAAACCCTTTTGCGCGGGTCAGAAACACCCGGTCGCGGCGCAGGGAGGAGAACCCCCAGATGCCCAGCCGGTCGCCTGCGGTGGCAATACCGCCGGCGAGGGCCGCCAGAGATTCACGGGCGGTCCCGATCACCGGGCGGTCGCCGACCGTGGCCTCGGTGGAGCGGGAGCAGTCCATCAGAACCGCCACGCTCAGGTCGCGGGCCATCGGGCGGCTGGCCTGCCAGACCCGGTCGCTGCCCTGCTGGCCGCAGGCGAGGTCGACGTGGGATTTCACAACCGCTTCCAGATCCAGCTCGTCACCATCCAGCTGCCGCGGCAGCATCACCCGGCGCGGGTGCAAGGGCGCGAATTGGCGGCGCACGCGGGTGACCAGCTTCGGATCGGGCTGGAAGCTGTCCGCAGGCTTGCCTTCGGCTTCCAGCACGCGAGCGTGGGCGGGCATGTGCTTGCCCAGCTTGTGGTTCCATTCGGGATAGGTGAACTGGCCCGCCAGCCGCTCATGCTCAGCATCCTGCGGCGACAGGTCCAGCGAGATCCGCAGCCGCGAGGCCGCGCGCTTCATGTGCTGCGAGAGGGTGAGGTTGTCCTGATCCTCGGCCGCCTTCTGGGCGTTCTCGTTGTCGTCGTCATCGACCATCCGGTTGATGTTCAGGCTTTCAGCCCAGGACAGGATGGACTCGAACCGGTGGACGATGAAGCTGTCTTTGCGGGTGGTCTGGTCCTGATCCTGCCGCTTGGCCGTCTTGCGTGTTGAGACCGCGAGTCCCGGAGTTTTCATTTCCTCGGCCTCAGGTGCTGCCCCCCGGCCCGCTTGCGGCACTGGCAGACGCAGCCAGAACGGCACCGGCTGATAGGTCCGGTAGCCGCGCGGTTCGGTGCAGGCACAGGGTTCGGCAACGCGGCAGGCGGAGCCGATCTGATCCAGCACCATCCGCTCAATCCGCGCCTCGAACCGCGGCAGGCCGTTGCGCTTGCGGGTCCCCGCAACATGGGCACAGAACGCGCCATAGGCAGAGCGCAGACCCGGACAGGCGGCAAACACCTGATCCGCGGCGCGGGCATTGGCAGTGATTTCCAGCTGGTCGGCCTGATAGCGGTCCTCATTGCGTTCGGGCAATTCGATCATGGCGGCCATTGCGGCCAGCCACAGGTAGGCCTTGCGGTTCAGCTCGGGGCTGGGAAAGGCCGCCATTTCCGGCGGCAGGCGCAGGCGCTCGCCGTCGAAACTGGCCATATGCACCATCTCCCGCGGAGTGCCGATGCGGCGCAGCCGGTCCGGGCGGTGGTCCGACAGCACCGCGGGCGCCACCTGGATTTCCACACCCCCGGCCCCGCCCAGCGCCCGGAACAGCGCCGCCACGCTGGCGCGCATGTCCTCGAACCGGACGGTGTGTTCGGCCCCATCCTCTGCGGCGCCGAGCCGCGTGGCCATGCCGTGCCACAGGTTGCCAACCGTTTCTTCGGGTTCCAGAAGGTCGAGAGCGTGGATCATGGCATCACCCGTAGACGCTGGCGGCAAGGTCGCGCAGCGCCTGCTGCACATCACTCTCATCGCTCAGGGGTTCGATGATGGCGGCCTCGACCGCGCGCTCCACGCCCATGCCCTTGGCGATCAGCGTGGCGGCATAGATCAGGAGACGGGTAGAGACGCCCTCCTCCAGGTCCATGCCGGAGAGCTTGCGGATATGGCCCGCCAACCGCACCAGCGCGGCGGAGCGGTCCTCGTCCAGGCCGCTTTCAGCAGCGACCACCGCGGTTTCGGCAGAGGCTTCCGGGAAGTCGAAGCCGATCGACAGGAAACGCTGCCGGGTCGAGGGCTTCAGCTTTTTCAGGATGTTCTGATAGCCGGGGTTGTAGCTGGCCACCAGCATGAAGGGCTTGGGCGCGGCCAGCTCCTCGCCGGTGCGGTCGATCACCAGGCGGCGGCGGTCGTCGGTGAGCGGGTGCAAGACCACGGCCACGTCCTTGCGGGCCTCGACCACCTCATCCAGGTAGCAGATGCCGCCCTCGCGCACCGCACGGGTCAGCGGACCATCGACCCAGACCGTCTCGCCGCCTTTCAGCAGGTAGCGCCCGATCAGGTCGGCGGCGGACAGGTCGTCATGGCAGGCAACGGTGTGGAGGGGCAGCCCGAGCCGGGCTGCCATATGTTCCACAAACCGCGTCTTGCCGCAGCCGGTGGGCCCCTTCAGAAGAAGGGGCAGACCGTTGGCTTGGGCCATCTCGAAGACGGTGCATTCATCGCCTGAGGGACGGTAGAAGGGCACGGAAGGCATGTTCATCGCGTTCATGGCTTATTCTCCCGGTACGGCCGCGGGGCCGGGTTTGATGACTTCGCGGCGGACCACGACGGTTGCGTAGATGAACAAGAGCGCACCCAGGACCACCACCGCGCCAGAGCCGAGGCGCATCAGGTAGAACAGTCCCAACTGGTCCTGCACGTCCATGTAATAGTCGCCGACAATGCGCTGCATATGGGTCTGGATGGTGCCGGCAAAGGTCAGCACAAAGGTCATGAACGCCATGCCGCCGGTCATCAGCCAGAAGGAGGCCATGTTCAGCACCTGGTTATAGGGATCGCGGTTGCGCAGTTGCGGCATCGCATAGGTGAAAATCGCCAGGTTCATCGCCACATAGGCTCCGTAGAAGGCCAGGTGCCCGTGGGCGGCGGTGATCTGGGTGCCGTGGGTATAGTAGTTCACCCCGTGCAGCGTGTGCAGGAAACCCCAGACGCCGGCGCCGAAGAAGGCCACGGTGGAGGCACCCAGCGACCACAGGAGCGCGGCCTTGTTCGGGTGGTTCTTGCGGCCCTTCCAGACCATGACAAAGGCAAAGCTCATCATCGCGAAGAACGGGATCACTTCGAGGGTCGAGAAAATCGAGCCGATCCACTGCCAGTAGCCAGGCGTGCCGATCCAGAAGAAGTGGTGGCCAGTGCCCAGGATGCCGGAGAACAATGCCAGCGCCACGATGACGTAAAGCCACTTCTCCACCACCTCGCGGTCAACACCGGTCAGTTTCAGCATCAGGTAGCCAAGGATTGCAGCCATCACCAGTTCCCAAGTCGCTTCGACCCACAGGTGGACAACGAACCACCAGTACATCTTGTCCAAGCTGAGGTTGTCCGGGTTGATGAAGGCAAAGATCCACAAGAGCGACAGCAGCCACAGGCCCATCAGCAGGATGTTGGTGATCGCGGTCTTGCGCCCCGCCAGCACGGTCAGGGAGATATTCACGAGGAAGATCACCGCCGCAACCAGGATGCCGAACTTGACCCACAGGGGCTGCTCCAGGAACTCCCGCCCGCCGTGGATGCCCACGAGATAAGAGCCGACTGCGCCCAAGGTGCCGACGACCAGAATGGCCAGCTGTATGTAGGCGAGTTTCACCGAGAACAGCTCACGCTCGGATTCTTCCGGCACCAGGTAATAGGCAGCACCGAAGAAGCCCAGCAGCAGCCAGACGATCAGCGCGTTGGTGTGCAGCATCCGCACGATGTTGAACGGCAAAAGCTCGCTCAGAGTGTTGGGCCAGACATAGATCCAGCCGGCCAGCAGACCGCCCAGGACCTGAATGGCAAACAGGCCCATGGCCACCATGAAGTAGGCGTAGGCCACCTTTTGTGATTGATATTTCATTGTTTCTCTCCCTCAGCCTGCGTCGTTCGGCGGCCAGTTCTGGGTATCGGTCTGATCCGCCCAGCGCAGGAATTCGGCCAAGGCCTTGGTCTCTTCCTCGGTCAGCTCGAAGTACGGCATCTGGCGGCGGCCCTCGATGCCGGAGGGCTGCGACTTCATCCAGCCGTCGAGCATTTCATAGGCGCCTTCGGGATCGTCCAGCATGCCCCAGCGGGTCATCACGTTGCCCACTTCGGGGGCAAAATAGGCGCCCTCGCCATGCAGCGTGTGGCAGTTGATGCAGGAATGGCGTTCCCACACATGCTTGCCCTGGCGCACCTCGTCGGTCAGCTCCATGCCAGCGGTGGATGTTTGGGTGATATAACGGTGGCTGTGCGCGGTCATGGCCACGAACACGACGACGAAGAACAAGGAGCCCCCGTAGAACACGTTCCTGGCCCGCGACTTGGTAAGTATCTCTGACATATCGCGGTCCTGAGTACAGTTGCGGATAGGCCCTGCCTAAACGTGCGCACCGCCGCATATGTTGTTGAAGCGCAAAGACCGGGCGCATTGCTGCACGCAAAATGCAGGAAAAGGAGGATGCCCGATGCGACGCCCCGATTTCGACAATCCCGACCTGCCCTTGTCAGAGCTGTTCCACCACTGGCCCGCCTGCGCGGGCGAGTTCATGAACCGTCAGATGCTTTGCCCCGGCTGCCCGATCGCCCCCTTTCACACGCTGATCGACGCCTGTGAGGAATACGGGCTGGAGGAGATGGCGTTCCGCGAGCAGCTGAAGGGAGTGGCGGGCGCTGTTTGAAAACTATTTTCAAGATATTGCCGATGGTCCCTTGCAATCGCGGGTCGCATACCCCACCTTGATGGAGCAAAGCTTCTTCCTACGACCTTCTGTTTCCTCACGGCCCCAGTTGTTCTTATGTTGACACTGGGCCGGGCTATCGCGTGTTGCGGATAGCATTTCAAAAGGAGACGACACGATGGCTAATGGCACCGTGAAATGGTTCAATTCTCAAAAAGGTTTTGGTTTCATCGCGCCCGAGCACGGCTCGCGCGACGTTTTTGTCCATATTTCCGCCCTGGAACGCTCTGGCATCCAGCAGCTTGACGACGGCCAGGCCGTGACTTTCGACATCGAAAGCGGCCGCGACGGACGCGAGTCCGCCAGCAATCTCGCCCTCGCATAAGCCGCTGCCGGCCTGAAACTCTCAGCGGGAGCATGTTGCCATGCTCCCGTTTCGCGCATCTGCCGGACCTGTCTTTCAGATGCGGTTTTCCATAATACAGAAAGATAAAACTTGATTGAAATCTCCTGGGGCACTCCCATGACCATTTTCCTGCCTTCCGAGGGCCGGACCCGAAAAATCACTACAATCGAACAAGCCCATTTCTGGCTGCAGAAAGCCTGGCCGGTTTCCGACCGCAACCGGGATGTTGCGCTTGAGAAGATTGATGCAGCCATGGACTGTCTCGCGCCCGTCGGCGCCGCCCGTGCCGCATTCCTCTCGGCAGTCAGCACCGCTGGTTTTCAAGCAAACGCTGCCGCCGCCGCGTAACCTGCCGCGTTTGACCGGCGCAGCCGCTGCAGCGCCGCTTCCACCGGCCTTCTGGCGCAGTTGGAAGAAGGTCCGAACTGAACTCTCGCGCGCGCACTTGAAACCTCCCCAAAATCAGCCTCACAGGAGTGAACAGATGTCCAAGCTTAATACTGAGGAATTGAAACTTGCCGGCCTGACCCGCAAGGAAACGGCGATGGAAAAGACCGCGCGTGCAGCGCGTGAAATCCTGGAGGATGAAAACGAATTGCGCCGCAACAAAATTGAGCGCCTTAGACGTTCCCGGCTTCAATACGAGCGCGGCAACCAGCCCCTGAACGACTCCCAGGACAAGTGACTCGGGCCCGAAATGGCCAATTGAACTGAACACCGGGCATGGCCGGGCTGCCAGGCGGCGCGGACAATAACTTCTGCGAATGGCCTTACGGCTTTTGCGCAAGGTTTTCTTTTGCATCCGGGCAACCTGTACGCGGGCCTGCTGATCCGCGCTTCGCCTGCACCCATCCGGCCGGACAGCGGAACACGGCCCGGTCTGCCCGCGGTTGCTACCCCTGCGCCCCGCTCAGGACTACCAGCCTATGCGGGTCCGTCACCACGATGTGTTTGCGGGTGGAGTGCACGATGCCGTCCTTTTCCCAGGCCGACAACAGGCGGCTGACGGTGTGCAGCGTAGTGCCGGTCATCTCTGAGATATTGCGGCGGGTTACCGGAAAGGCGATTTCGATCCCCTCCTCCACCTTGCGGCCCGACTGGGTCACCATCCGCAGAAGCGCCGCCGCCACCCTTTGCTCCACCGCCTGTGTGGCCAATTCGGTGATCCGCGTCTGCATCTCCCCCAGCCGCTGGCCCAGGGTGCTGTAGCTTTCGGTGGCAAAGCCCTGGTACTTGGAAGTGAACTCCCCCCACAGCCGCACCGGCCAGGACAGGGCCAGCGATTCCGAGGCGGCAATGGCCGTAGCCGGATAGGTGTCGCGGTTCAGCGCGGGCGCGATCCCGAACAATTGCCCTGGCGAAATATGCAGCGCGATGATCTGCTCGCCGCCCTCGGTCGTCTTCACCACCCGGATATAGCCGTCCAGCAGCAGGTGGAACCGCTCGGCATCATGGCCCTCGTGAAAGATCTCCGTCCCCTCGTCATAGCGTTTAGGCAGCGCCTGGTCGAGGATTTCACGGATCTGGCCGCGTTCCAGCTGGCTGAAGGGCGGCAGCCCGGTCAGGAGGCTTTCGTCGAGCTTGGACAAGAATGCACCGCAAGTTTGCTGAAGGACAAAGAGGTCACCCCGCCGTTATCGCATAGTGGCGGCAGAGGAAACAACCGTGCGGGAAAAAACGGGAACCCGGATCCGGGGGAGCCTCCCTCCTCCCAGCCCGCCGGAGCTGATCCACGGGGTTCGGCGAAAGATTGCGTCCCTTGCGCTGAACCGGCGGGCGGCACCTGACCAGTGCCGCCCGCCTGACGTTGACCGGACGCATGGAGGCCACCATGGCTGCGCGAACCGAATACACTGGCCCTATTCTGTTTTCCTTCGGCTTCAGGCCGTTCTTTCTGGGGGCTTGCCTGTTTGCTCTGACGGCAATTCCCGCTTGGCTGCTGATCTGGCGCGGCGATCTGGATTACAGCGGGCCGTTTCCGGCGACTGACTGGCACATTCACGAGATGATCTTTGGCTATGGCGCCGCGGTGGTGGCGGGCTTCCTGTTCACCGCAGTGCCGAACTGGACCGGCCGGATGCCCGCGCGCGGCTGGCCGCTGGCGCTGCTGTCGGGAGTGTGGCTGTTGGGGCGGATGGCAGCGGCGGGCTGGCTGGGGCTGCCCGCGCTGGGTGTGATGGTTGCCGACTGCGCCTTTCTGGCCGCAGTCATAGCCATGATCGCGCGTGAGATCATTGCCGGCGAGAACTGGCGCAACCTCAAGGTCCTGGTGCCGGTTACCCTTCTGGGCCTCGCCAACGTCTGCTTTCACCTTGAGGCGATGACCCAAGGCACGGCGGATTTCTCGCGCCGTTTGGGCATTGCGGTTCTGATCTTTCTGATCATGCTGATCGGCGGCCGGATCATTCCCAGCTTTACCCGCAACTGGCTGGCCAAACGCGGGGCTGCAAAGATGCCGGTGCCGTTCGGGAAATTCGATGCGGTGACGCTGGTCGTCGGCGCCGCGGCGCTGCTGGCCTGGACCGCCGCGCCCTGGGCCGCCCTTAGCGGCGCGCTGCTGCTGGCAGCCGGTGTGCTGCACCTTGTGCGGCTGGCGCGCTGGCGCGGCCTTGCCACCCTGCCGGATCCGCTGCTGCTGATGCTGCACCTGGCTTATGCGCTGGTGCCGGCCGGGCTGATCGCCGCGGGCGGGGTTCCCTTTGGCCTGCTGGAACCTGCGGCGGCGGCGCATATCCTGGGCATCGGCGCCATCGGCGGCATGACGCTGGCGGTAATGATGCGCGCCACCATGGGCCACAGCGGCCGCCCGCTGGTTGCTGGCCCTGCCCTGACCCTTGCGTTCATGCTGCTGCTGGGCGCTGCCGCCTTGCGCCTTGCAGGCAGTGCAGAGCTCGCCGCTGGCTGGGACGGGATCACCGTTTCGGCTGTGGTATGGACCGCGGGATTTGCTTTGATGGTGCTGAAAACCGGGCCCTGGCTGGTCACCCGGCGCATCGGCCCCAAGAAAGTTTCCGGAAAGCCTTAGCCCGGGGCGGTGGCCCGCCTGCTCTGCCCCAGCAAACATGCATGTCTCACGCAAAATTAACGGCCTTCTCAGATGCTGCCATTCCGGGTAGGTAGAAATGGATTGCTAGAGGAGGTCCTGAATGCAGTGGAAAGCTGCCGCCGCTGTGGTGCCGCTGCTGTTTTGGGCTATCCAGAGCCTGGCGCAACCCGCCGGGCTTGATGCGTTCCGGCGTCCGGATACGGTACCGTTCCCCGAAAACGCGCCGTATGACCGCGGTGTCGCCACCCTGGGCAAGATGCTGTTTTTCGACCCGCGCTTGTCCGGCGCACAGAACATCAGCTGTTCCAGCTGCCACAACCCCTCCTTCGGCTGGGAAACCCCGGTGCCCAAGGCAATCGGCGCTTCCGACAACCCCGTGCACCGCCACGCGCCGACGATCCTGAATGCCGCCTGGATCACCCCGCTGTTCTGGGACGGACGGGCGGCCAGCCTGGAAGAGCAGGCTGTCGGCCCGATCACCGCACCGGATGAAATGAACGCGAGTTTTGAGGACATCGTCGCCCGCCTGACGGCAGTGACCGAGTACAAGGCCTGGTTTGAGCGGCTGTTTCCCGGCCAGGGCATCCGCAAGGAGACCATCCTTACCGCACTGGCAACCTATCAGCGGACAATCGTCAGCGGGGTCGCCGGCTTTGACCGCTGGGTCAGCGGCGATACCAGCGCGGTATCAGAAGCCGCCAAGCGCGGCTTTACTTTGTTCACCGGGCGCGCAAACTGCGTGTCCTGCCATTCCGGCTGGATGTTCACCGACAACAGGATGCATGATATCGGACTGCCCGCCACGGACCTGGGCGGCGGCGGCGTGCCGCCGCAAGACCCAACCGGGTACTTCCGCTTCAAGACCCCGGGGCTGCGCAATATCGTCTTGCGGGCGCCCTATATGCACGACGGGTCGCTGCCGTCGCTGACTGCGGTCATCCGTCATTATGCCGATGGCGGCGCTGCCGGAATTGAGCGGCAGACGGACATCAACGGGTTCGCCGCCAGCGAGGGCGATATTGCAGACCTGATCGCCTTTCTTGAGACACTGACGGACAATGAAACCAATGTGCCCACACCGATCCTGCCGGCCAATTGATGCGCGCGGCTGAAGGCATCCTTTCATGATCATCAAGCGATCCATTGTCCTGCCGGTACTTGTCATCACGGTGGCCGCGCTGTTTGCAGTGCTGCTGGTCGGCGGCATGGCGGTCTATGCCTCCAGCCGCAAAGACGCCGTGCTGGAAGCCGCACTGGAAGTCACCCGCCGCACCAGCAGCGTCAGCACCGGCATCACGGCCGCCCAAACCTATGCCCAGGATGTGCTGTCGATGACCCGGCTGATCCCGCAGGAAGAAGTGGCCGAAAACTTCCAGGCGCATCTTCAGGTCATAAACCGCGACCTCAGCGCCTTGCTGCAGCAACCGCTGCCAGGGCCGCTCAGGGCCGAGGCCGAAGCGCTGAACGATATGCTGGCCGAATGGTGCCAGATGGCAGTTGTTCTGCTCAGCATCAAACCGGCCCAAGAGATCCCGACCCTCAGCGCGCTGATGATGAGCAGCGAGGCCGTCACCCGGCAGGCCGCGATGGTGACCTCCCTTGCTGCAGTGCACGCGGAGCAAACCGTCGCGGCAGCCAACCAGGCGCTGTCGCGTATCTTTGTTCTTGGTCTGACAGGAACTGCGCTGATGATGGCCGCGGCGCTGATCTTCTCGATGCGCAAGGCCCATACCATTTCAGCAGCGATCCAGTCGGCCGCCGCCACGCTGCAGCGGCTGGCCAGCGGGGAGCAATCCGGCCCGCCGAAAGCCGAAGACGAAATCGGGGCCGTGTTTGCGGCGCTCGACACGCTTGATGCGAGCTTGCAGGAAAAAAAGCGGATTGCCGAGCATTTGCAGCAGGAAAAGGCCCGCGCGGAGGCCGCAACTGAGACCAAGTCGCGCTTTCTGGCAACCATGAGCCACGAAATCCGCACCCCGATCAACGGGGTGCTGGGAATGGCGGAAGTGCTGAACGAGACCCAGCTTAACCCGGAGCAGAAATCCTGCACCGGCACCATCCTGGCCTCCTCCGAGGCGCTGCTGCGCATCGTCAATGACATTCTCGACTTTTCAAAGCTGGAAGCCGGCAAGGCGCAAATGCTGCAGCAGCCGTTCAACCTGCGCGATGTGATCTATGACGTGGCCACACTGATGTCGCCCAGCGCCACCGCCAAGGGTGTGGAAATCTGTATCGACATCCCGGAACACACGCCGCCAGAATTTATCGGCGACAGCGGCCGGGTGCGGCAGATCCTGATGAACCTGGTTGGCAACGCCGTTAAATTCACCCTCGAAGGCCATATCAGCATCACCCTCAATTACGATCCCAGCCACAACATCCCGCTGTGCATCGACGTCCGCGACACCGGCGTCGGCATTCCCGAAGACAGCATCGGCCAGATCTTCCACGCCTTCGAACAGGTGGAAAGCACCACCGCCCGGCGCTTTGAGGGCACCGGTCTGGGGCTGGCCATCTCGTCACGGCTGGCACAGGCCATGGGCGGGCGTATCGACGTGGTCTCAAAGAGCGGCAAGGGCTCCTGTTTCACGGTTTGCCTGACGCTGCCGGTTGCGGCCCCGTCACCGGCACCTTCCAGGCCGCTGTCCGGCAAACGGGTTGCCGTGGTCGCCGATCTGCCGTTTTCCCGCGATGTGCGGCTGCGCCAGCTGGCATTCTGGGGTGCCGAGACAATGGTCCCGCCCGGCGCGGCGGAGCTGCTGGAGCAGATAGAAGCGCTGGCCGCCCGGCAGCAGCAGCCTGACCTGGTGCTGGTTGAGAACAGCGTGCCGCTGGAGCAAGCCAGAAACCTGTGCCAGCGGCTGCACAGCCTGCCCGGCTGCCGCGAGCTGCCGGTCGTGTTTTGCGTCGGCAGCCGGCTGATCTCAGACTACCAGGCGCTCAAGCAGTGCAAGACCTTGCACGTGCTGATGAAACCCGCCCGCAACAGGGTGCTGCTGCAGACACTGCAAGAGGCCTTGCACCCCGGTGCCGCGCCTGCCGTCCCGGCGCCGCAATCAGAAGCGGCCAGACAGGCTGCTGCCGGGTTCAGCAGCCTGCGGCTGCTGGTGGCAGAGGACAACCGCACCAACCAGCTGGTTCTGCAAAAGATGCTTGGCCCGTCAGGCATCCAGATGACCATTTGCAGCAACGGCCAGGAAGCGGTCGAAACCTTTGCCGCGCAGCCGTTCGACCTTGTGCTGATGGATATGTCGATGCCGGTGATGGACGGGCTTGAGGCAACCCGCCGGCTGCGGGCGTGGGAGCAGGAAAACAGCCGCGCGCCCTGCCCGATTCTGGCACTGACCGCCAATGTGCTGAGCACCGACGAGGCCGCCTGCCGCGCGGCGGGCATGGTGGGGTTCCTGTCCAAACCGGTGCGCAAGAAGGAACTGCTGGGACAAATTGCCAAGTGGACCAGAACCAGCGATACCGGCGGTGCCGCGCCGCAGGCCAGGCAGGCCTGAACACCCCAATCCCGCACGGCGGCTCTCGCCGGGGCGAGTGCAATCGGCCGGCGCCGCCGTATTCACGAAAACCCACGGTTTGACACGAAATCGTGAAGCACTACCTGAAAACTGCAGCCCGCGCACGGCTGCCTCTGCGGGGGATATCGGCGTTCGGCGGCACGGGGCGCACAGGCGTTTCCGGGGCCGCGCGATGGCATTTCCGGTGACATTGTTTTTTACGAGTGATTGGGGGATCACATGTCCAGTTTACAGATTGGGGCCGCACGGCCCTCCGATGGCACGTCCGCAAATCCAGACCATCCTGACTGGGGCGCAACCGGCACAGAGCTGCTGAGGCTTGCGGGCAGCGCGCTGGGGCCGGATGGCGAAATGGCGGGCGCGGACAGGCCGAACTCTCGCGAAGTGTCCAACATCCTGTCCGCCCAGACCGGGGAAACGGCAAATGCCGCCGGAGCGTCGGATTTCCTTTGGATCTGGGGCCAGTTCCTGGACCATGACTTGTCGCTCACCGGCACCGAAAGCGGCGAGCATGCAGACATAGCAGTCCCCGAAGGCGATCCGTTCTTTGATCCCTTCGGCACCGGCAGCGCCATCATTCCTTTCACCCGGGTGGAACAGCACGACGGGGAATTCCTCAACGAGATCACCGCCTGCATCGACGCCTCGATGATCTATGGCTCGACCGCAGAGATGGTTGCGGCAATGCGGGACCAGGGCGGCAAGCTGAAGATGACTGAGGATCAATTCCTCAACCTCGAAGGCGACGGTTTCCTGACCGGCGATGTCCGCGCCGCCGAAAACGTAGCCCTGACCTCGATGCACACGCTGTTCACCCGCGAGCACAACCGGCTGGTTGAAGAGCTGGCGGCAAGGGACCCGTCGCTGACCGACGATCAGCTGTTCGAGGCCGCCCGCGCCCGGGTCGAGGCCCTGGTGCAAGCCATCACCTTCAAGGAGTTTCTGCCGGTTCTGCTGGGCGATGATGCCTTTGGCGCCTACCAGGGCCATGACCCGGAGGTGAACCCGGGAATTGCGATTGAGTTTTCCGGCGCCGTCTACCGGCTGGGGCATACCCTGCTGTCGGCCAACCTGCAGCGGGTCACCGAAAACGGCACCCAGCTGGACCCGCTGGCGTTGCGCGATGCGTTTTTCCAGCCGCAACTGGTCAGCCAGAAAGGCATGGTCGAAAGTGTCCTGCGCGGGGCGGCCACCCAGACATCCGAAGCCATCGACACCAAGGTGGTCGAAGACGTGCGCTCCTTCCTGTTCGGGCCGCCGGGTGCCGGCGGGCTGGATCTGGCCGCGCTGAACATCCAGCGCGGGCGCGACATGGGGGTGGCCAGCTATAATGATCTGCGCGAGGCTCTGGGTCTGTCCCGCGCGGAAAGCTTCTCCGACATTACCTCCGACGCGGCGCTGGCCGCCAAGCTGGAAGAAGCTTATGGCGATACCGACCTGGTCGACGCCTGGATTGGCGGCCTTGCCGAGGATGCTTTTGGCAATGGGCTGCTGGGGCAGACCTTCACGCTTGTGATGATTGATCAGTTCACCCGCCTGCGCGACGGCGACCCGTTCTGGAGCGAGGGCCGCGAAGGCATCCCGGCAGAGGATCTGAAGGCGCTTTGGGACACGTCCCTGTCTGACGTTATTCTGCGCAATACGGATGTTCAGAATCTGCAAAAGGATGCCTTTGCCGCCATGGACAGGATTGCCGGAACGGCCAGCGACGACGTTCTGAGCGGCGGGTCCGGCCAGGACTTCATTTTTGGCCGCAAAGGCGCGGATGTCCTTTCCGGCAATTCCGGTGATGACGACCTGCAGGGGGGCGGCGGCAGGGACATCCTGACCGGAAACCGGGGCAGCGATTGCCTGGACGGAGGCAGCGGCGCGGACAGGCTGAAGGGCGGCGGCGCAGCCGACTTCCTGTCAGGCGGCAGCCATAATGACGTCCTTACGGGCGGGTCAGGCCGCGACACCCTGGAAGGCGGCACGGGAAACGACACTTTGGCTGGCGGCAAAGGCGATGACGTCCTGACCGGCGGAGCAGGCGCAGATTGCTTCGTGTTCAACACCCAAAAAACAGGCGCGGATACAATTTCGGACTTCGAACTCGGTGTCGACAGTACGAAAATCATTGGCCCGCACTCCTGGACCGCGCAAGCCAAAGACACTGCCGACGGGCTGACTTTTGCATTCGGCGACGGCTGCTCCGTGACCTTCGAAGGCATCACCCTGAGCGATTGGCTGGACGCCGGGGCAAGCTTTTTCTAGGCCCAATTGCCGGCAGCAGTATACAAAACGGCCCGGCCGCGGAAATTGCAGGCGCCGATCGGAAACTTCCAGCCAGACGTGGCTGACCGATGTCGTAAGTTCTCGATCCGCTGACGCAATCGAAGGACTGCCCCGCGCCGGCGCGGGCCTAACATTCCCGATCATGCCGCCGTCAGGACGCAGGTTCTGAACAGACGGCAACCGGCATCGGGGAGGACGCGCCGCCATGAAAGACAAGACAACCACCACCGAACAGGCGATGGCGCTGATCCGGGACGGGGATGTCGTAACCACAACCGGTTTCGTGCAAAGCTGCATTCCTGAAATGCTGCACGCAGCGCTGGAAAAACGGTTCCTGGAACAGGGCGCCCCCCGCGACCTCACGCTGATCATGTGTGCGGGTGCCGGAGACAGCAAGGGGCTGGGCACCGGGCGGCTGCATCACGACGGCCTCTTGCGCCGGGTGATCGCCGGCAACTTCGGGAGGATGCCCAAGGTCGCCCAAGCGGCGCAAGAGAACAAGATTTGCGGCTACAACCTGCCCCAGGGGGTGATCTCCCAGCTCTACCGCGCATGCGCCGCCGGCCAGCCCGGGCTGTTCTCCAAGGTCGGCCTGCACACCTATGTCGACCCGCGCCATGGCGGCGGCAGAGTCAACAAGGTGACCGAGGAGGATATCGTCAAGCATGTCGAAGTCGATGGCGAAGACTGGCTGTTCTACAAGGCCACCAAGATCGACGTCGCCTTTATCCGCGGCACCAGCGCCGACCGCTCCGGCAACATCAGCATGGAACGCGAGGCGCTGACGCTGGACTGCCTGGCCCAGGCGATGGCCGCCCACAACAACGGCGGCATCGTGATCGCCCAAGTCGAACGCATCGTAGAGGACGGCTCGATCAAGCCGAAGGACGTGAAAATCCCCGGCCTGCTGGTGGACTGCGTTTGCGTCGCCGAGGACCCGGAAATGCACCGGATGAATTATGGCGTTCAGCACAATCCGGCGCTTTCGGGCGAAATCCGGGTGCCGGTCGAAGGCATTGCTAAGATGCCGCTGGACCAGCGCAAGATCATCGCCCGCCGTGCCGCCTTTGAGCTGCCGCCCAACGGCGCGGTGAACCTCGGCGTCGGCGCGCCCGACGGCGTCGCTGCCGTGGCCAACGAGGAAAAAGCCACCCCCTATATCACCCTGACTACTGAGGCCGGCGCCGTCGGCGGCGTGCTGGCAGGCGGCTCCAGCTTCGGCTCCTCCGCCAATGCCGACGCCATCATTGACCAGAACCAGATGTTCGATTTCTATGACGGCGGCGGGCTGGACCTCACCTGCCTCGGCATGGCCGAATGCGACGCCGAGGGCAGCGTCAACGCCTCCCGCTTCGGCGGCCGCCTCAATGGCTGCGGCGGCTTTATCAACATCTCCCAGAACTCCCGCGCCGTGGTTTTTGCCGGCACCTTCACCGCGGGCGGGCTGAAAGTGGCGGTGGAAAACGGCGAGCTGCGCATCGTCCAGGAGGGCCGCAACAAGAAATTCGTCCGCCTGATCGAACAGATCACCTTCTCGGGGCCTTACGCCTCGCAGCGCTCGCAGCCGGTTCTGTACGTCACCGAACGCTGCGTGCTGCAGCTGACCCCCAAGGGCCTGGAGCTGATCGAGATCGCCCCCGGCATCGACCTGCAGCGCGACATCCTCGATCAGATGGAGTTCAAGCCGATCATCGAAAACGTCGCCCTGATGGACACGCGCATCTTCCGGGATGAGCCGATGGGGCTGATGAACGACCTGTTGAACCTCAACCTCTCCGAACGCGTCACCTATGACGCCGCCCGTCACACCATGTTCCTCAACCTCGAAGGCTGGAGCGTGCGCAAGAAGCAGGATGTCGAGGATCTGGACCGCGTCCTGCGGAACGCTTTCGCCAAGAGCGGCCGTGACGTGAACATTGTGATGAACCAGAACGGCTTCCGCATCGCCGAGGACCTGCAGGACGGCTACGCCGCCTCCGTCGGTGAAACGCTGGAGAAGAACAGCGCCTCTGTTGCCCATTACACCACCAGCGCCTTCATGCGCCTGAAGATGCAGGGCGAGCTGGCCAGCCGCAGCGTGCAGCCGCACATATTCGAAAGCGGCGAGGAAGCGCATCAGGCCATCTGGGGCTCCTGAGACTGTTTCGCCCGGCGCCAGCCCGTCATCGGGCTGGCCGCATTTCTTCGGCCCCGGCCCGCCAGATTATCCTCATCAAGTCCACTTTCGGGACCGGTTCACGCCTCGAAAACCTTGGGCGAGCATTCTCACAACCCCTTAATTTCGTTCGCGGATCCTGCCTTGAAGCCCCTTATCCGACGGTGTTAAACAGCCCGCCGGCAGGTTTTGCGGGGAGCTTTGAGAAAGAACTGCATTTTTTTTCAAAAACCCTCTTGCACCCCTCCGCAACAAACTTTAGACAGCGCCTCACCGATGGGGTGTAGCCAAGTGGTAAGGCAGCGGTTTTTGGTACCGTGTACCGTAGGTTCGAATCCTACCACCCCAGCCATCGGCCTTCTTCCGAACATTGCAAGACGCTAACGAGCTCGAAAGAGCCGAACTGCCCCCGTTTTCGGCCCCAGTGTTTTGGCGTGCTGCTGGCGGCTTCTGAACGGGTGTCTCGGGTGGATCGGGAGGCCCCCAGTAGATCGCTGGAGGCCATCGCCACGGGTTAGTGCAAGCTGAAGTCCACACCGTTCGCCCAGTGATCCCAGTCGTAGCGCTTGTTATCCGCCGCTGACCCTTCCACCAGATGCTCTGGCCGACAGCACAGTTCGTTACCGCGCCGATGCCGAACCATCGTCGTCGTCCTGATGACTGCCAGGTTGACGACACAGTAGACGAACCTCGCGGCCGCCGCCTACCGCCTTCGGAACCGCATCTTGGGCCGCCGCACTGTTGCCGTCACCCAGCACCCGTCAGCGCCCCGCCTCTGAAGCCGGCCTTTAACTCAGGCGACCGGCTCTTTCGTTTCGGCATCTCGATAATTGGGGTTTTGCACTGCGAAAATTCGGTATGACCGCGGTCGCGGTGTCTAGAAGTCAGCGCCATGCCCTCTCACCCCGCGCGTCTCTGTGCATACTTCCGCCGCGCCTTTGGTCAGATGGGGCAAATTTCGGCTGCCCGCCGCGCGCTCTGCCGAGGGCCAGAGTTTGCACGTATTCCGTGCGCGGCAGCCAGTGCTCTCGATACAACAGGAGCCTCCTTGCGAAGCTGCGGTTTAGCCGGCGGAACAGCTGCTGAGCGATGCGGTTGATGACTTACGCAAGGTCAACTATGATAGGTTGAGAAAGCCCTCCACGTGACTGCGCATCATGGCGCCGCCCCAAGGCTCAATAAATTACAACCAGCAATTGCAAAATAAATAAAGACAATGCAATGTGATGGTGGTTTAATATCAGATGCAACAATCGTTTAGTGGGGTTGACGGATGACTGTCTTTCTCAAGATTTGCCGGTTTGGAGCTTTTGGCGTCTTTGACGCGGATGGAGCGAGCGTACAGCTGGGGGCCAAGCATCAGGCGCTGATGTCACTGCTGTCCACAGCCGACGGAGGGATCCGGACGCGGGCCTTTCTGGAGAAGACACTGTGGTGCCTGGCGCAACCGGAGCAGGCCAAGGCGAGCCTGCGCACGGCTCTGTCGACGCTGCGGCGGCATCTGGGGCCAGAGGCGGCCAAGCTGCTGTTTGCCAACCGCGAACGGGTCATCCTGGACCTGACCCGGGTGGAGCTGGACAGCTGCACGGGCAATGCAGAATTCATGGAAGGCTTTGAGCTGCCTCATGAAACTGTCTTTAACGCATGGCTGACGGAGACCCGGGCGGAGTTTGCCCGCAGTTCTGCGCAGCCGTCGCCGCTCGCCGGTGCGACGCCGGGGCGTGTGATCCTGGACAGGTTGCTGCCCTCGATTGCGGTTTTGCCTTTTGTCCACCGGTCGCCGGGCTCGGCGGATGCACCACTTGGATCGCTGATGTCCGAAGAGCTGTCACGGCACCTGTCGCGCAGCTGGGCCTTTTCAGTGACCTCCTATCTGGCCTCGCGCCAGTTTGACCCGGACACGGTCCGCCCGGCCGAGGTTTCTTCGATCGCAGGGGTCGATTATCTGATTTCCGGAACGGTCTCCAGCGAAGGCAGCCGGTTCCGCGCGGAAATAGACCTGCATGATGCGGTCCGCGAGAAGGTGATCTGGTCACGCAGCTTCGAAGGCAGCAAGAGCAGCCTGCTGGAGGGACGCAGTTCAGTGCTCCGGAACGCCACGCTGCAGATCGGCCAAAGCGCTGCAGGCGAGGCGGTCCGCCTGGCCGGGTTCAAGCCGCTGAAGGCGCTGGAAAGCCATGTGCTGCTGATGGCCGCAATTTCGCTGATGCAGGAAATGGACGTGCGGAAATTCCAGCGGGCGCATGAGATCCTGTCCCATCTGCTGGAGCGGGAGCCGAAACATGCGCTGCCGCTCACCTGGATGGGCTTCTGGCACGTGATGCGGGTTGAGAAAGGGCTTTCGCCGAATCGGGAGGAAGACAGCCGCCTCGCCAGCAGGATGGCGGAAGCGGCCATCGAAGGGGCGCCCGCCTTTTCACTGGCCCATACGCTCAAGGGGCTCATCTCCAGCCACCTGACCTTCCGGTTCGATCTGGCGCAGGATGCGTATGACCTGGCTCTGCGCGACAACCCGAACGAAGCCCTGGCGCTGCTGCTGAAAGGGGCGACGCTGGCCTATCAGGACATGCCGGACGAGGCGGTGCAGATGACAGACGCGGCCCGTCAGCTGACCCCTTTGGGGCCGCAGCGCTACTACTTCGACGCGATCTCGGCCCTCGCGCATCTGTCTGCCCGCAACTACGGCCGGGCGATCGAACTGGCCGACCGCTCGCTGGAGGCCAAGGGCGCCTTCCCGGTGCCGCTGCGCTCCAAGGCGATTGCCCTGCAGATGTCCGGCCGGGACGACGAAGCCCGGTCCACGGTGCAGACATTGCTTGAGGCAGCGCCGAAATTCTGCCTGTCGCAATTCCAGCGCGACAACCCGGCCGCAATGAGCCCGGCCGGACCGGAATGGGCCTCTGCGCTGCGGCGGGCCGGGGTGCCTGAATAGCCCCGGCCGGACAATACTCCTTCTCAGCCGCAGGGTGACGCGGGGAAATGCGCATCCGAACGGAATCTTTTATCTGAAGACCAGGCCAAGCGTGCTAGCATCCGCCAAGACCCGGCGGGTGACCGGGCAGATAATGATCCGTAAAGGACGGTGCAGGGAGAAGGCGTGAGCACAGTACTGGCATTTGATCGGCGTTTCTCTGACTTCGGCCCGGCTGTGCAGCCCGAAGAGCGGACGCAGGAAATTCTCGGCATTGTGGAAGACTTCATGCACCGCTGGGGGTACTCAGTCAGCAATCTGATCGGCGCAGAGCTGACGGTCGGGCATCTTGGCGGCAAACTGGAAGGCGCGCCGGACCTCATATTCCGCATGGCAGCCTTGGACTATTTTGAGATTGTCATCCGCGGCCCCAATGGCGCCGTCAGCTATGGCGGCTGGCTCACCGGCACATTGCCGGTCTCGGTGTCAGGCGAGCGGGTCAATGACCGCCCGGTTCTACTGACTTCCTGCCGCGAGGGCGGCCAGATCCGCCATGAGTTCGACCCGCTGAGCGGCTACCGTCCGGCGGCAGATACCGTGAACCTGCCCTTGCACGCCATGCGGCGGCTCTCGGAATCTTTCTAGGCGCAGCCCTGAGGGCATCCGCAGCCCCCCCCCCGCCCAGCGCCGCCGCACAAAGTGGCGGCCGGTAAAATGCAACTGACTTTCCCGCCTCTGCTCATGCTTTTTTTAGATTCTTTCCGCCCTTCTAACGGAGAGAGCGGGTGCTGCGCGGCAGTGGACCTGCACCTTTAATACCTGGCCTGACCTTCGCGCCAGCGGGGTGCCTCCCTGACTGGCCCAGGCTCGGATGAAAGCGGACGGATGCCTTGGGTGAGACTATGACGATTAAAAATGACCTTCCTGCACGGCGCCGTTTCCGGCTGTTTTCCAGCATCGGCGCCAAGATCACGCTTATTCTGATGACGATGGGCGCGGCCTGTGCCGCAGGGGGAATTCTGGTCACTCTGGTGTTTTCGCAGACCGGCCGCCAGATGGAAGTTCTGACGCAGGAGAAGGTGCCGCAGCTGGAGATGAGCAGCCGGCTGGTGAACGCTGCAAGCCGGGCCAAGAATACGATGATCGGCGTTTTGCAGGCCGGATCGGTTGAGGACCTGGCCCAGGCCGAGGAACAGGCCGCCGCCGCTATCGCAAATCTCGACGACACTGTTGCGGAGCTGCCCGCCGGAGAACAGGCTCTGTTCGCGCCGGAGGAAGCCGCCGCTGCTGAAATGCTCAGCAACCTGATTGCGGCACGCAAGGGCGCCTTTCAAAATCAAGCCTCGATCGACGCCCAGACCGCCAGCCTGCAAACCCTGAGCCAGACGCTGCAGAACAAACTTGTCATGGTCGCCTCCGAAGCCCGCGACAGCCTGATGGCAGGCGGCGAAGAGACCATCATCCAGGTCGATGAGGTCCTTAACAATCTGGTGGAACAGCAATTCGGCGGCCTGCAGACGCTGCTGGAAGCGCGGGCGGACATCAGCATCCTGTCCGGAGCGGCACTGGCGCTCGGGCACGTGCGCGACGTGCCTACCAAACGGGAGCTCAAGAAAATGGCCAAGGACGCATTAAAGCGGCTGGAGCCGGTTTTGGGCCGTCTCGAGGAGCTGGGCCTGGATGCCGTCCGGGCGAAAAAGGTCCGCGAGTCCGTTGAGCTGTTCCGATATACGCTGACGGCCAGCCGCAAGGAGCTGAAAGACAGCCGCAAAGATGTGCTGGCTGCCCGCAACGCCAGCGTGCGCCCGCTGACCCAGTCGATGGAGCGGATGGTGTTCACCCTGTCAGTTGCGGCGACCCAGGCCAGCGCCGACAACCGCACCGCCATCCAGGGCCTGCTGGACAACCAGGTCGGCGTTCTGCAGCAGCTGCTGGAAATCAATGGCTGGATCAGCGCCTTCCAGGTCGCCGCGCTGGACATGGCCGCCGCGCATCAGATTTCCGCCGCCCGGGCCGCTGTCGGACCGCTGCAGGAAGCCGCCGCTGCGCTGGCGGGCTACAGCGGGTTCAATGACGGGGTTTTCGCCCAGGAGCTGGAAGGGATGATCGCGCTGGCCGACCCCTCCCAAGGCCTGCCGGTGTTCAAGGCCGCGGCGCTGGAGGCCGCTGCCGAAGCTGCCGTTGCGTCGCAGGCCACTGTGGAGGCGGTGCTTGAATTTGCCCACAAGGCGACCGGGCTCGGCGCTGAAAGCCAGCTGGAGATTGCCTCGATCGCGGATGGGCTTGCCAGCGATGTCACCGCGACGCAGCGGCAGCTGCAGATCCTGGCGGCTGTGGCGGCGGCGGTGTTCCTGGCAGCACTGGTCCTGACCCGGATCCTCATCCTGCGCCCGCTGGCCGACATCAGCGGCACAACTGAACGGCTGGCTGCGGGGAATCTGCGCCCGGTGACCGGTTATGAGCGTTCCAGCGATGAAATCTACCGCATCGCAACGGCGCTGTCGGTGTTCCGCGACGGGCTGGTGCAAAAAGCCGAAGTAGAGGCCGCAGCCGAAGCTGAGCGCGAGGCGCGCGTGGCCGAGCAGACGGCCGCGGTGACAGCCATCGGCAGCGGTCTGGAGCGGCTGTCCCAGGGGGATCTCACCTACCGCATCCGCGGCGAAATGGGCGAGGGCTATGCCAAATTGCGCGATGACTTCAACGCGGCCCTTGAAAAGCTGGAAGCCTCGGTGCGCAGCCTCAGCACCAGCGGCCAGTCGATTGCCGGCGGCAGCACCGAAATCTCATCGGCCTCCCGCAACCTTTCCGAGCGTTCAGAGCACACCGCGCAGACCCTGGCCGGAACAGCGGCTGCGGTGAACCAGCTTTCGGTTTCCATCGCCGGCACCGCCCAGGCCTCGGGCGAGGCTTCTGCCTCGGTGGAGGCGGCGCGCCAGAATGCCAGCGAGAGCATTGAGGTGGTGAAGCGGACCTACGGCGCGATGGAAGCGATCAAGGACAGTTCCGAGAAGATTTCCCGGATCATCGGCATGATCGAGGCAATTGCCCAGCAGACGAATCTGCTGGCGCTGAATGCTGGCGTCGAAGCGGCCCGCGCCGGCACTGTCGGCAAAGGCTTTGCCGTCGTCGCCTCCGAAGTGCGGACTCTGGCGCACCGGTCCAAGGAGGCCGCCACGGAAATCGCTGCGCTTGTGGATGAAGCCGGCCAGAACGTTGAGCTTGGCGCGGATCTGGTCGAACAAACCCGCGCGGCAATCGGCGAAATCTCCGCCTCCGTCGCCAGCGCAGCCGACCTGATGAAGTCCATTTCCCAGGCGTCCTCCGAACAGTCCGGAAGTCTTCAGGAGATTAATACGGCGATGGCCAATCTTGATGACGCCACCACCCGCAACGCGGCATTGTTCGAGGAGGTCACCTCCTCCAGCCTGGGCCTGTCCAGGGAAGCTCAGGCCATGGCGGGAGCCATCGGCGCCTTCCGCACCCAAGCTGCAGAGCCCGGGCAGGACAGCAGCAGCCTGGAGCATGAGGACACCTGGCGGCTGCAAGCTTAGAATACTGAGCAGGCTTGGCCTCCTTGCCGGGGGCTGATTCAGACCGGCTTGGGCCTGACCAGCCTGGTGGAGCACTGGCCGCGCGGTTCAGTCCGGAACGGCAAGCTCAGGCCCCGCCGGAAAGCACCAGGGCTGGCCGCACCGGCGGCACCGGCAAAAAGCCCCGCCCCTAACCCTCAGGCACGAAGCGGTAACCGCTGCCGGATCGCTCCGCCCGCCCGATTCCGCCGCCAGGCAGATGGTAACCGATCAGCCGCATTTGCTCCGACGCCAGCTGGTCCAGCAGGCGCAAGCGCGTCGCAGCCGCAGTCTGGGGGTCTTGATCAGAGCCAACCGGCCAGGTCGGTTCAGCGAAACTGACATGGTCATTGCCAATTGCGTCCCCCAGGATCAGAACACTTTCACTGCCGCTGCGGATCTCGAAGGACATATGCCCCGGCGTGTGGCCGCGGGTGGCCTGGGCGGCAACACCAGGCAGGATTTCCGTGCCATCGGCGAACAGCTGCATCCTGTCTTCCAGCACCTCCATCCGGCGGCGGGCCCCGGCGGCCATGGCAGCGCGGCTGCTGCCGATGCTGGCGGCGGTGTCCGGATCGTACCAATAGTCCCATTCGCCCTGGCCCATCAGAAAAACAGCTTCGGGAAACAGCACATCGTCGAAATCATCCAGCACCCCCCAGAGGTGATCCGGATGGCAATGGGTAAAGACCACATGCGTTACCTCCTCCGGGGCGACACCGATGGCTTCCAGCGCCATAGGGAGCTTGCCCGCGCTGTTCTGAAACCCGGGCCCGGAGCCCGCGTCAAACAGCACCACCCGGCCCTCGTCCCTGAGCAGGGTCACATTGACCTCCGGCGTCAGCGGCCCGGCCCCGATCCCGTGGCTCTGCAGCAGCGGCTGCAGCGCTTCCGGGTCAAGCCCGCCAAAGACGAACTCCTGCGGCAGGGTAAGGTGGCCGTCCGACAGCGTTTCAATCCTCTTCGCCCCCAGCGCGATCCGGGCCAGAGCCCATCCGGGTGCCGCCGCCGCAGCCAGCCCCGCCGCAGCCGCCAGGCCGAAATTCCGTCTGCTCAAGGCCATGACCTCTCCTCCCGCTTCACTCAGTCCGCATCAAATGCAAATATCGCATTTGATGAATTATATAGTGTGACGAGCCAAAGGGAAACGCCTGCATTGCCGCAGGGCTGCCCGCAATGACTTCAAGTGAAGCCCAGAGCGGCGCAATGGCTGCGCAGCGCGGCGCAAAACCGCTGCGCGGCGGGGCTGAGCTGATGCTCACGGCGGGTGCACAGTCCAACCGGGCCTAAAGTGCTGTCGGTGTTCACCGGCAGCACCGTCATGGTTCCAGCCTCCAGATCAGGCCGCACCACGCCGTGGCTGATGACCCAGACCGCCTGATGCGCCAGCACAAAGCGCCGGCCGAACGAAGGGGACACCGTCTCGACCGGGAAGCGCGGCAGCGCCAGCCCCTGCTCCAGAAACATCCGCTCGACGAAGGGGCGGATTATAGAGCCTTCGGACGGCATCAGCACCGGGTAGTCGTCAAACACACCCGGCGGCAGATGGGCAACTCCGGCCAGCGGGTGGCTTTTCGCGACCACCACCGCCACGCGCTCGCGGTACAAAGGGTCGAACTCTACCCCGGCCATGGTTTCCGGCGCAGGCAGCCGGCCGACCACCACATCCAGACTACCGCGGCGCAGCTGGTCGATCAGATAGTGATTGCCGCCGGACATCACCATGAAACGGCCCGGCGCACTGCCTGCACGCAGCTGCGCCAGCGTGTCCGGCACCAGGTCCGCGGCCACGGTGGGCAGCGCCCCGATAGCCACCTGCGGCCCTTCCGCCTCGCCCAGCCCCTGCAACAGCGCCACCCCGTCACGCGCCAGCGCCAGGCTGCGTCCGGCATGGTCCCGGAACAACTCGCCATAGCTGCTGAGCCGGATGCCACGCCCATGTTTCTCCACCAGCGGCTTGCCGCAAACTGCCTCCAATTCGCGCAGCGCCCGGGTGACCGCCGGCTGGGTCATGCCCAGCGCCTCGGCCGCCTGGGTAACGCTCATCTTTCGGGCCACTTCGACGAAGACTTCAAGATGGCGCAGCTTCAAAGAGGACGAAAGTCGCATATCACTTTTGGTATCACTTTATGCCTGACTGGGGATTATACAGCTCACCTGCGGTATGCGATACTCCCAAGCAAAGGGAGATCGCAATGACGCAAGACCGATACGACCGCGGCATGCAGGTCCGGCGCAGGGTGCTGGGCGATGCCCATGTGGACCGCGCCGAGACCGCCAAGACCCCACTGGACCAGCCATTTCAGGAGCTGATTACTGAGGCCGCCTGGGGCACGGTCTGGGCGTCGGACCGGATATCCTTGCGGGAACGGTCGATGCTGACACTGGCGCTGCTGGCGGCGACCGGTAATTTCGCTGAGATCCCGATGCACATTCGCGCCACCGCCCGCACCGGCGCCAGCCAGGCAGACGTGCAGGAAGCGTTCCAGCATGTGGCCATCTATGCCGGCGTGCCGCGCGCCAATCAGGCGCTGAAACTGGCCAAGGAGACCTATGCCGCAATGGCAGCTGAAGGAGAGGAACCCGCATGAGCACACCGCCGAAACAGGGAGAATTTTATCAGCGCGACCGCCGCTGGCATCCGCCTGCCCTCTCGCAGGACTACAAAACCTCGGTCACCCGCTCGCCGCAGTTTCCGCTGATCAGCCTGGAAAACACTGCCAGCGAGATCACCGGCCCGGTATTCGGACATAACGATATCAATGCCACCGACAATGACCTGCTGAGCAACTTCGCCCAGCCCGGCGAAAGTCCGATCGGCGAGCGCATTATCGTGCATGGCCGGGTTCTGGATGAAAACGCGCGGCCTGTGCCGAACACGCTGGTGGAGATTTGGCAGGCCAATGCCTCCGGCCGCTACCGGCACAAGAAGGACACCTACCTCGGCGCGCTGGATCCGAATTTCGGCGGCTGCGGCCGGACGCTGACGGATGAAAACGGCTGCTACCATTTCCGCACAGTGAAACCCGGCGCCTACCCCTGGCGCAACTGGGTGAACGACTGGCGCCCGGCGCATATCCACGTTTCGGTCTTCGGAACCGGCTTTGCCCAGCGGCTGATCACCCAGCTGTATTTTGAAGGCGATCCGCTGATTGCGCGCTGCCCGATCGTGAACACCATTCCGGATCATGAGGCAGTGGAGATGCTGATTGCCCGGCTCGACATGAACGCGACCATTCCGCTGGACACCATCGCCTACCGCTTTGACATCGTGCTGCGCGGGCGGCGGTCCACTCTGTTTGAAAACCGGCTGGAGGGGAACTGATGCCTCGGCGCCTTGATTATCTGAAGGAAACCCCCTCGCAGACCGCTGGCCCTTACGTCCATATCGGCCTCGCGCCCGGCGCGGCGGGATTCCAGATCTACGACCAGGAGCTAGGCTGGGAGATTGCCGGCCCCGGCGCCAAGGGAGAGCGGATCCGGGTCGAGGGCGTAGTGGTTGACGGCACTGGCTCGCCGGTCAAGGACGTGCTGCTGGAGGCCTGGCAGGCCAATGCGGAGGGCATCTATGCCCACCCTGAGCACCCAGGCGATGTAGAGGAGGGGTTCCGCGGCTGGGGCCGGGTGATCACGGATTTCGAGACCGGTGAATGGGGTTTTGACACGGTGAAACCGGGGCTGGTCCTGGGCCGGGGCGGGCAGATGATGGCACCGCACATCAACCTGTGGATTGTGGCCCGAGGCATCAACGTGGGGCTGAACACAAGGCTCTATTTTGAGGATGAGGGCGAGGCCAATGCGGCAGACCCGGTGCTGAATGTGATAGAGTGGGAGCGCCGCCGGTCCACCCTGATTGCCGGCCGCAGCGAACGCGGCGGCAAGCCCGTCTACCGCTTCGACATCCGCCTGCAAGGCGAGGATGAAACCGTGTTTTTCGACATCTGAAGGGGAATTCCATGAGCAAACCCTGCATTATCTGCGTCGCCATTACCGGCTCGGTCCCGACCAAGGAGAACAACCCGGCGGTGCCCGTCACCATTTCGGAACAGCTCGAAAGCACTCAAGAGGCGTTTGAGGCCGGCGCTTCGATTGCCCATTGCCATGTGCGCAACGACGACCAGACGCCAACCTCGGACCCGGAGAAGTTCGCGCGCCTGATGGAAGGTTTGCAGAAGCACTGCCCCGGCATGATCATCCAGCTATCGACCGGCGGCCGCTCCGGCGCCGGGCGCGAGCGCGGGGGGATGCTGCCCTTGCGTCCCGACATGGCGTCGCTGTCCGTGGGCTCCAACAACTTCCCCACCCGCGTCTACGAGAACTCCCCCGACCTGGTGGACTGGCTCGCCTCTGAGATGCGGACCTATGAGGTGAAGCCGGAGATTGAGGCCTTTGACCTGTCGCATATCCACCAGGCGGTGAAGATGAACCGCGAGGGACGCATTCCCGGCACGCTTTACGTCCAGTTCGTGATGGGGGTGAAGAACGCGATGCCGGTGGATAAGGACGTGTTCGACTACTACGTCAAAACCATGCAGCGGCTGGCACCTGAGGCCCAGTGGTGCGGCGCCGGTGTCGGGCCGGGGCAGATCCTGGTCAACGAATGGTCCATCGCCGCAGGCGGCCATACGCGCACCGGGCTGGAGGACAACATGCGGCTCGACCGCGAGACGCTTGCACCCTCCAACGCGGCGCTGGTGAAACGCGCGGCAGACCTGTGCGAGAAATATGAGCGCCCCGTCGCCACCTGGCAGCAGG